>JBDLIK010000398.1:0-4036 GCA_039714895.1 Myxococcota bacterium
CGGCGGCGGGCCAGCCGGTGCGTATCCGGGGTGAACCGCGACTCCTGCGACGGCTCGCCCGCAACCTCTTCGAGAACGCCCGCCGCCACGGAGCGGGCGCCCCCATCGAGGCGCAGCTGGAGCCCCGGCCCGAGGGCCGCGGCGCCCGGCTCCGGGTGCTCGACCGTGGCCCGGGCGTTCCCGAGGCCGAGCGCGAGCGCATCTTCGAGCCCTTCTATCGGCCGCCCGGAAGCCGTGAGGGGGAAGGGGGCGGGGGTCTGGGACTCGCTCTGGTGCGCCGCATCGCCCGCCAGCACGGGGGGGATGCTCGGTGCCATCCGCGGGAAGGGGGCGGCACCTGCTTCGAGGTCGACCTGGTGGCGATGGACGCGTGACGCCGGAGCCTGCCCGGCGTGCGCTCGACCCGCGCACCTTCCCTTCTGTCCCGGCTCAATCGTGAGATCGCAGACCGTGGAGAACAGGAGCAGCCGAGAAGCCCTGCGGAAAGCCGTGGCGGTAGCCCCGGCCGGGCCGCAGGGGGGACGGCCGCCATCGTTCCCGATGGTGCCGGCGAGGCCCGAGCCGGACGGGATGCACGGGCACGACGCCCCAGCGCCGGGCCGGCGCCTCCTCGATGTAGATCTCGATCACGACGTCGCGGGTCTCCTCGCGCGCATCGGAAGGCTCCGGGGCCGCGGGCGCCGGAGGGCTCGGGTCCTCACGGAGGATGACCTCGGAGAGCGCGCCTCGGCCGTCCCCGGTCACCCGCACCAGCTGTGAGCCGCGCAGCACGAGCACCTCGAAGGGCTCGATGGCGACGGCTCCTGCGGGCGCGAGGAGGAGAGCCCCCAGGGCCAGGCAGCTGATTCGCTCGGTCAGGACGTCCTCCGACGGCCACCCCGATGCAATTCTATCGCGCCAGCACCCGCCAGGACACCACGACCATGAGGAGGACCGCGAGCCCACCGAGGGCCGTGAGCTGACGGGTCTCCCGCAGCGGCGCGAGCACATCGGCCCGGTCGATCTCCGCCATCACCGCCCAGCGGTGACCGTTCCGGTCGATGGGCGAGTAGGCGGAGAGGACCGGGATGCCCCGATAGTCGTCGGTGACGTCGACGCCGGACTCGCCGCGCAGGGCCCGAGCGACGGTCTCGGTGTCCACCGCCGTGCTCAGGATGGTGGAGGTCTCGGAGAAGCGCGAGTCGCTGCGCATGAGCCCGTCCTCACCCACCAGGTAGGTCTCGCCGCTTTCCCCCATGCCCGCGGTGAACTGCATGATCTCGCGGATCCGCTCGATGGGGAGCTGGACTGCGAGCACACCCAGCAGGACGCCGTCGTGGCCGCGGATCGCCGTCGCCGCAAACATTGCGGGCTCCTCGGCGCTCGGTGCGTAGCGGGCGAGATCGGTGAAGGCCACGGCACCATCGGCTGCGCGATCCCTGGCGGCAAGGAAGGCCTCGGCGAGGCCGGTCTCCCGATACGGCCCGTCGATCAGGTTCGTGGCGAAGTCGTCCTCCTTCTCCACGGTGTAGACGACGTCTCCCTCCGGGCTGATCAGGAAGAAATCATAGTAACCCCGATACTCCACGAAGCGTCGGGCGACCGGATGCAGCGCTGCGTGGGCAGCGCTGTAGGCCGATCCGTCCCCGGCGGAGGCGAGCTTGCGCCGGGCGCCGAGGGGATGGGGATTCTCATCGATGTACAGCCGGCGGACTGTCTTGTCCGCTCCGTCGCCCAGCGCCGACCAACCCCCGCCGACCTCCGAGAGGGCCGCGTGCACCCTGGGAGCAAGGCCCCAGAACACCACCTCGGCGTCCACGGTGTTCCAATACTGGCGGAGTGTCGAGACACGCAGGGTGTTGAGCAGCACGAGCTCACTCTGGGCGCTGCGGATCCGGGCCCGGGTCAGGTGGTGATCGTAGCCGACGCCCGCCAGGGTCAGGACGGCGGCCAGTGCCGCGATTCTCGCGAACCCGCGAGGCCGCCGGGATCGAAGCCCGCTCACCTCTCCACCCCGCTTCCGTTCGCGGCGCTGCCGCGGCGGGCCAGCTCGTCCCTCACCACCGTGTCGGCGGCCTGCCAGGTGAAGGAGAAGAAGTCGAACTCCTCGCGGGTCACGCGGTCGTGCTCGAGATCCTCCAGGACCTTCCGCAGGATCTGGTGCAGCTCGTCGCGCAGACCGAGCAGCTCCTTCTGCTCACTCGTGCTGCGAGCCTGCTCGGAGATGCGCATGAGATCGAGGTTGTAGCGATCCGACCGGTCCTTCTGGGCGCGCTGGAAGCGTGCGCGAAGAGCCAGCACACCCGAGAACAGCAAGGCGAGAATGGAGATCAGAGGGGCAAGCGCGCGGGCGTTGCGCTCCCAGAACGTGGGCTTCTCCCGATCGTAGTAGCGGGCTGCCCCTGGATGCACGGGCAGGGACTGGGTGGCCATTCGGTCGGGCGCACTCACGAACCCGGCGAGCGGCGTGAGCGAGACCAGAGAAGTCCGTTGCTCGAACAGCAGGCTCGTCACCCGACGCACGAGCTCCGGATCGAGCGTCGATCGGGCCACCAGCAAGCGCGAGACCTCGACGGTGTGGAGGTCACGCTCGGAAGCGGTGGATGACCGCGGTAGGAGCCCGAGGGGATCGTCCCCGGGCCCAGGGCGGGCTCTTTGAGGGCGAGAGCCCTGCCCTGCTCGATGGGCACCAGCCGCACCGGAGCGGAGCGGATGAGCTCCAGCACCGACGCATTTCCGGGAGCGCGCACCCGGAAGACGGCGTCCACGGCGCCCTCCAGCATGGCGAAGTTGGCGGCCGGCGCGGACATCGGCAACGCCGTCAGCGAAGCGGCTTCCAGTCCGTAGTGTCCGGCCAGGAACCAGAACGAGCGGAACTGCCCGCCGCCCTCGGGCGGGATGGCGATGCGGTGTCCGGCGAGGTCCGCCACCCCACGGATCTCCGAGTCCTCCCGCACCACCAGCTGGAAGGCGTCCGGATACAGCGGCGCCACCAGGGCGAGCCCGGTCGCAGCCTCCACGTCCGCCTGGACGGTGGCCAGGTCCACGCGGCCGGCTTCCACCAGCCGCACGTTCTCCGCCGAGCCAGCGGTCTCGAGCACCTCGACCTCGAGGTGCAGGCGCCGGGCAGCGACCTCGGCGATGGCCTCGGCGAGGCGGAAGGCCTCGCCCTCGCGGGGACCTGCGGCGATGGCGAGGCGCGGAGTGTCCTGGACTCCTACCAGGCGCCAGCCCGCGATCCCGGCAGCGACCCAGGCCAGCATCACGATCAGCACCTTGTAGCGGTATCGCACGAGCTCGGTTCTCCGCGGCGTGGCGCCGGACCGATCCGGCACGGTCGCCCCATGCCTCTGGGTTGTCAATCTCGGAACCACGGGACAGGAGGATGGCTTCGGGTACCCTCAGGCCCCTCGAAAAGGAGCCCTCCATGACGTCGCGTCTTGTCTGCCTGCTCGCGGCCAGTGCCGCTCTCGCCGCACTCGGCTGCGAGTCCCTCGGGACGTCCTCTTCGAGCCGGGGGGCCGAGCCGGTGCGGCTCCAGAGCATCCTGGCACGGGGCGAGCTCCGCGTGGGGCTCTCGGGCAGCCAGCCCCCGCTCAACATGACGAGCCGTTCCGGATCGATCATCGGCCTCGAGGTGGACCTGATCCGGGCCCTCGCCAGCTCCATGGGCCTGGAGGCGCGCCTCGTGCCAAAGCCGTTCGCAGAGCTGCTTCCCGCCCTGGAGGCCGGCGAGGTCGACCTGGTGCTCTCGGGCATGACCATCACCCCCGAGCGCAATGCCCGGGTGGCCTTCGCGGGTCCCTACCTGATCTCGGGGAAATCCGTGCTCACCCGGTCGAAGGAGATCGCGAGCGCCGAGAACGCGACGGCCCTCGACGGCGCCGACCGGACCTACGCCGCGCTGGCGGGCTCCACCAGCGAGGCCTTCGTGCGCGACGTGCTCCCGCGCGCTTCCCTGGTGGCGACTCCCGACTACGACGCAGCGGTGGCCCTGGTGATGGGCGACGAGGTGGACGCCCTGGTGGCCGACTACCCCATCTGCGCCCTCTCGATC
>JBDLIK010000399.1:0-4020 GCA_039714895.1 Myxococcota bacterium
TCCTCAAGCTCTCGCGCACCCGCGGCGTGAGCTTCGTGATCGGGACCCACGAGCTCCCGAGCATCTACTCGATCGCCGCCCGTGTGATCATGCTCGACAAGGAGACCAAGAGCATCATCGCCACAGGCTCGCCCGCTGAGCTTCGCGACCACAGTGAGATCGACTTCGTGAAGAGGTTCTTCCACCGGGAGGCGCCGGGGACGACGGCCTTGGAGGCAAGAGGCGGATGAGCGCAGAGGCACACTACTTCCGGGTGGGGCTGTTCGTCTTCGTCGGGTTCTCACTGATCGCCGCGACCGCGGTGGTGCTGGGCGGACGCAACCTCTTCGCCCAGGAGGTCCTGATGGAGACCTACTTCGACGAGGCCGTGACGGGCCTCGAGATCGGGTCTCCCGTGCGGCTGCGGGGTGTCCGGCGCGGGACCGTCGCCCAGATCGGCTTCGCCCAGGACTTCTACGCGCTGAGCGAGGAAGAGCGGCTCGGAGCTGGACAGCTGGTGGTCGTGCGGATGAAGATCACCCCGCCCCAAGGGGATTCTCTCTTGCAAGGGCCCGAGGGCGTGGCCCGCGTGCTCGAGGAGTTCGTCGCCAAGGGGCTGCGGCTGCGCATCGCCAGCTCGGGCCTCACCGGCACGTCCTTCATCCAGGCGGACATGCTGGACCCCACGAGGCATCCGCCGATGGAGATCCCTTGGACTCCGGCCGAGCTCTACATCCCCTCCGCCCCGAGCACGATGGCAGCGCTCACCTCCGCTGCGGACAGGATCGCGGCGCAGCTCGCCGATACGGACATCCAGGGGCTGGTGGAGAACCTCGATCAGCTGGTGAAGAACCTCGACACCCTGGTGGTCGCCTTCGACGTCGAGCAGCTCGCGGGGGAGGCGAAGGGCCTGCTGGCCGAGCTGCGCGGCACCAACCGCAAGCTCGCCCACGCGATCGAAGACGCCGAGATCGGTACCTTGAGCGCCACCGCCCAGATGTCCCTGGTGGAGCTGCGCAGCACCCTGTCCCGGGTCCAGCGGGTCGTGGACGGCAGCGAGCACGACCTGGCGGCGTCGCTCGAGAATCTGCGGGTGACGTCCGAGAACTGCGCGAGGTCTCGGATACCGCCCGCTCCTACCCGTCCTGGCTGCTGCTGGGCGAGCCTCCGCCCACGGCGCCGGTGTCTGCTCAGTGAGCGCGCGGGGGATCGTCGCCGTCCTGGTGGGCGTGGTTGTGGTGGGGTGCCTCAGCCGGCCCTACCCGGAGCGCCAGCGCTTCGTCCTCCAGGTGGAGCGCCCAGGCCTGCCCTCGGTGGACGCTCCGCCTCCCGGCACGAGCTTGGCTGTGGCCGAGGGGGAGGTCCTGCGCGTCGGCCGCGTGCGGGTCTCACCGCTGTTCGAGCGCAGGCGCTTCGTGTACCGCACGGCCGAGGGGCGCTTCGAGGAGGACTTCTTCCACGAGTTCTTCGTGCCGCCGGGGACGATCCTGCAACGCGAGACCCGCAACTGGCTGGCGGCTTCGGGACTCTTCCCCACCGTGCTGCGGAGCGGCGACCCGGGCGCCGCAGACTGGCTGCTGGAGGCCCGGGTCACCGAGCTCTACGGCGACCGTCGGGCCGAGCCCCGGGCCGTCCTCTCCATCGAGTTCAGCCTGCTCGACGACCGCAGCGGAAGCCTGACGCCCGTCCTGCGTCGTGCCTACAGCGAGCAGGTGGGCGTCGAGCGTGGAGACCCGGAGGGGTTCCAGGCGGGCTGGGGCGACGCCCTGGCGCGCATCCTGGCAGCCTTGGAGGCGGACCTGCGCCGGGAGCTCGCGGTGCAGCAGACGGTGTCGGAAGAGCCAGCGGGATGAGCTCTGTCCAGGTGCGGCAACCGGGGAGCCTGCAACGAGCGCGCTCGAGCCGGGCTCGTCTGCGAGGCGCCCTCGTCCTCTTGCTGCTGCTCGTCGGCCCCGGCCTGGTCGGCTGCGCGAAGCTGTCGCTGCCCGGCATGCGCCGCACGCAGTCGGCCCTCACCCACGAGGAGCTGCGCGAGGAGCTGGTGGCCTTTTCCAGCCGCTTCGCTTCGGTGGTGAGCCGAGCCGGCGATCTCATCCGTGCCGAGAGCACCGACCCCCTGATCCGCATGCGCGTGCTGCTCTGGGAGATGCGGCTGGTGCCGCTGGTCCAGGAGGGCGCCTTCGTTCCGGATGCCCAGGAGGCCTTCGTGGCGGTGAACAGCCTGGTGGTCATGATGCGGCGATACCTGACCGAGGGGGACGGCCGGGAGGTGTTCGGTCCCCAGCAGCCCATCGCCGTCGAGGCGGCCGCCGAGCTCGAGGAGGACTTCTACGGAATCGCCCGGCTCTTCCTGAGCGAAGAGGAGGTCGTGCGGCTTCGGGTCGAGGTCGACGCCGAAGTCGCGAGCCGCCTCATCTCGGGGAGCGACTTCACCATCGCGAACGTGCAGCGGCAGAGCCGGGCGGTCCGCGAGAGCGGCCGCTTCGACTGGGTGGTTGCTGTGCCGATGAGCCCGTTCCGTGCACTCGAGGGCGTGGGCTCGGGGGCCGCCGCGATCCACGACTTCAACGACACCGCGCTGCGCTTCTCGCGGATCGTCGAGGGTCTGCCGCAGCAGCTGCGCCTGCAGACCGCGCTGATGCTCTACGACGTCGAGAGCCGCGAGGGTGTGGTCCAAGCGCTCGCCGCGCTCGAGTCCTTCGCGGAGAGCGCGCAGCGCCTGGCCGCGCTCGCGGAGGAGCTGCCCACCGACCTCGAGGCGCTCCTGGGCAACTCAGAGGGTGCCCTCGCCGAGGCGAACCGCACGCTGCTCATGGCCCAGGGGATGGTCGAGCCGCTCCGGGCCACCGCCCTTCAGCTGAACCTGGCGGGGGCCTCCTGGGGGGCGATCTTCGAACGGGACGGAGAGCCCGATCCCGACGCGCGCCCCTTCGACATCCGCGAGTACGAGGCGACGGCCCGGGGCATCGGCGAGGCGGCGGTGGAGCTGAGCGCCCTGGCCGGGAAGCTCGATCAGCTCATCGAGTCGCCCGGGCTCGAAGCGGCGCTCGGCAGCGTCGATGCCACGGTCTCCCGCGTGGAGTCGGGCGGGCAGGGCGTCGTCGACCACGCAGCCTGGCGAGGTCTGCAGCTCCTGCTCGCCGGCTTCGCGCTGCTGCTGATCTACCGTCTCGTCTCCTCCCGCCTCTCCGCCCCCACTCGCTGAGCCGCCGGACTTCTTCCGGCGTCCTCCGGCGGCCAGGGTCAGCGTGGCGAGGGCAGCCCCAGGATGCTGCCCTCCCGCGAGGAAGGATTCACGAGAAGACGGAACACTCGCGATGCTATTGTGACTCTCTCAGGACCTCGTCCCCACGGGAAGGACGATTCGTGAGATGACGCAGACACGCGAGTCCGGACAGTGGATGAGGGTCTACCAGGGCGGCTTGGGGCCGTTGGGTGCCATCCGATGAGTGGCGAGGCGCTCTTGAAGAGCCGCTACTGTCTCTGCGTCGTGGGCTGGCACTTCTTCGAGGGCTTCTACGACCAGATCCGCCAGCTGAGCTGCGACCAGTACATCGTGAGCCACCGGGACCACGGTTTTCTCTCCCAGCAACGCCTGTTCGAAGCAATCCACAAGGACGTTCTCTTCCTTCCGAATCGTGGCCGGGACTGGGGCGCGTATCACCAGTTCAACGAAGCCATCGGGGTCAGAGACTACGACTTCGTGATCTATTGCCACGATGATCTCATCATCAAGGATCTGAGCTTCTTCGAGACCGTGGCCAGGATGTTTCAGAATCCAGACATCAAGGTGGTCAGCATCCGGGGCAAGCGCAAGACGGACTTCAGATTCGGCAGGTACCGAGAGCGCATGGCCTTCGACGACGACGACGGGTTCGTCGTGAGAACCATCGCCGGGTCCGTCTTTGCGGCCAGCACCGACGTCTTCTCGACCATCGGGGATCTCCCAGATTGCTGGGCAGCCAAGACCCGGAAGGAGGGAAGGGCCTCGAGCAGGAGCTTCTCCTACCTGGTCACGAAGGAATTCGGGATCGATCGCAT
>JBDLIK010000400.1:0-4015 GCA_039714895.1 Myxococcota bacterium
GCTCGGATCTCGAGCCGCGCGATCTCCGCATTCGCCGGGTCGAGGGCCACCAGCGCCAGCCGTCCCTCCGGCGAGCCCAGCGGCCGCCAGGCCCGGGCCAGGGGCAGCATGCGCCCGACCAGCCTCGCGAGTGCCTCCCCGGAGAGGGAAGGAAGGACCCGGCCCAGTCGTACCAGCGCGCGGCCGAGCAACGCCCGATCGAAGCCGACGAACAGCCGCAGCGGAATCGGGCGGCCCGAGAGTTCTACTCCCTTCTCGAGCGCCAGCGGGTAGCGTCCGAGGCTTCGCTCGCGGCCATCTCGGTAGCGGAACCGGACGAGGCGCGAGAACCAGCGCGTGCCATGGGGGGCCGGGCTCCCGATGGGTCGCAGCAGCCCGTAGAGCAGGCCCCGGCTCACCGGGTTGCGCGAGCCCAGGCAGAGGTAGGCGTCGATGGAGGCGAGGCTGGGCTCGCGCTCGAAGCGATGGGCCAGCAGCGCCACCAGTCCCGGAACGGTCGAGCAGCCGGGCACGATCCGGGATCGCGTTCCGGAAGCCTGCGCGCTGGCACGCACCCGCGCGAGGAAGGCCGGGTCCTCCGCGAGGTCCAGGTAGTCGACCCCGGCGCGGAGACACGCGGCCACCAGCGGCTGACCGTCGTGGTCGAAGGGGCCAGCCGCGTGGACGAGGGCCCGAGCGCCGACGAGCGCGGACGGGAAGCCGTCCGGATCGTCGAGGTCCAGCCGGCGCACCTCGGGGGTGTCGAGTCGCTCCGGATGGCGTCCCGCCGCAACCACCCGCACCTCGGGCAGCTCTCGCCGGAGAAGATCGACGATGCGGCCTCCCAGTGTTCCCGAGGCGCCGAGCACGATCACCCGCGGCGTCGGCGTCACGGAGCCCCACCCTCGGGCGGACCCGCGCCCACCTGGGGCTCTCGGCGCGGCGGGGTCCGACAGGACTCGACGGAGCGGCAGCCGATGAGCGCGTGGGCGCTGTGATAGGCGAGGTAGTGCTCCTGGACGCGGGTGCGGGTGGGTGCCACCGGGTTCGCCTCGAACTGCTCCTCCAGGACGCCCTTGACGGTTCGCGCCCAGGGGGTGTCGGGGATCGTTGCATAGGTGAGCCCCGCCGCCACCAGCATCACGCGTTGGGACACGAGATATCCGGGCGCCGTCACCCTTTCGAGATAGGGGTTGTGCTCGGGAGCACGCGCCGACGGTACCGGGGAGGTAAGCCGCACGCTGGTGTCCGGGAGCAGCACGAGGTCCACCGGGGTCGTGAACGAGATCAGTGCGGCCAGCAGGAACGCGGGCGCCACCGCCGAGGCCAGCCAGAGTCTCGGGGGATCCACCAGCCAGCTGGCCGCAATGGCTGCCGCGCCGTGAAGACCCGCCACCGCCACCAGGAAGATCGGGTAGATGACCACCGGCAGGATGCCGGTCCCCAGCAGGAGCCACTCCCCGATGCTCGCCACGTGACCCGAGAACACCATGATCGGGAAGTAGGAGATCCGCCAGGCGACCACGGCGGCCAGGGCCAACAGCTCCCGACGGTTCGAACGGACCCTGGGCCAGCGCGCACCCAACCCGAGCCCGGCCCCCAGCAGCGAGGCCCCCAGGATCGAGACAAACAGCGCCTGCTGTCCGATGGGGTGGCTGCGGTCGAGGCCCAGCCCCAGCGCCCCGAGGCCCAGGACGGCGGCCGCCACCACGACGATCGGGAGCTTCGGGATCCCGATCGCGCGCCCGCTGGAGAGATGCACCGAGCCGGGCCTCCTAGACCTAGAAGACGATCCTGCTCTTGAGCTCCGGCGCAGCGCCATCGAGTCGCTGGGCGAGCTCCGGAAGGTGACAGGTGGGCACCGAGGGGAAGAGGTGGTGCTCCACGTGATAGAACATGTTGTAGGTCACGAAGGCTTTGAACGGGTTGCGGATGGTGCGCGCGATGTAGTGGCTGCGGTCGCAGTCGTGATGGACCGTCCAGACCGCGAAGAAGCCCGACAGACACTGGCCGACGGTCATCGCGATCACGTGATACACGAGAACGGGGGTGCCCCACGCGAGCACGAGGCCTACGAAAACGGCGATGCCAGCGAGCTCGAAGAGCACCCAGCGCCGGTCCTGGGGCTTGCCGAGCTGGAGCGCCGTCTTGTGGATCATGAAGGGGAAGTAGGGGCCCACGAGGATGGCCTTCCAGCCCGGCATGCGGGCGCTCATGGCCTCCACGTCCTCGTCGTCCATGCAGTGTCGGTGGTGCCGCAGGTGGTTCCACTTCACCGCGTGCATGGCGGAGAGCATGATCACGGAGAGGGTGAACATGAGCCACTCGTGCGCCCGGGGGGAGATGCCCACCGCATAGTGGAAGGCGTTGTGGACCTGGCGCAGCCCGCAGAGGAAGAAGGTGAACGAACAGCCGAGGGCGGGCAGCAAGAGGGGCCAGAAGTCCAGCGTGAACGCCAGCTGGGCCAGGACGAGGGAGAGGAGCAGCCAGGGCAGGGAGAGCAACACCTCGTAGATCACCTCGCCGCGGCTGAGGGGGAGCAGGTCCTTCCACTCCACCTCCCCGAGTCGCGGATCACGCAGGATCTCTAGCGCCATGCTCTCTCCTCGATTCGCCGCAAGGAGACCGCGCCAGGCATCCCCTCCCCCCGCCGGACCCCCTCCCGGAACCGGCGATCTTACAACGCCGCGCGCCGGCCCGGGAGGGGTCGGGGTGGCTACAGCGTCCTGGCTGGGCGAAACTCCCCGGACCCCCGTTTTCGACCCGCTGCCTCCAGGGACTCTTCACATGGACCTATTGGTCGTCCTGCTCGCCTTCCTGGTGGGCGGTGCGCTCGGGGTGGCCGGCGCGCTGGCGGTCAGCCGCACCCTCCGTCACCAGGAACGGCACGCAGCAGACCGAGCGCTGGCCCAGGTCGAGCAGAGCGAGCAGCGCCTGCGTGAGGCCTTCGGGGCGCTCTCCGCCGAAGCCCTGCGCCAGAGCCAGCGTTCCTTTCTGGATCTCGCCAAGGGCACGTTCTCGGAGCTCCAGCAGGGCGCGAGCCACGACCTCGAGACCCGCCACCAGGCCATCGAGGCGCTGGTCACGCCGCTGCGGGAGTCCCTCCACCAGGTGGACGCGAAGCTCCACGTGGTGGAGAAGGAGAGACGCGAGCACTACGGGCAGCTCACCGAGCAGCTGCGTCACGTGGCCTCGGCTCACGAGAGGCTCCACTCCGAGACCCACAACCTGGTGAAGGCTCTGCGGGCGCCGACGGTGCGGGGACGCTGGGGCGAGATCCAGCTCAAGCGGGTGGTGGAGATGGCCGGGATGCTCGAGCACTGCGACTTCTCGCTCCAGGAGACGGCCGCGGACAGCCGGCTGCGCCCCGATCTCCTGGTGCGACTCCCGGGTGGCAAGAACGTGGTGGTGGATGCCAAGGCTCCCCTGGAGGCCTACCTCGGCGCCACGGAGGTCGACGACGAATCCGAGCGCCGCCGCCTGCTCGGAGAGCACGCACGCCAGGTGCGGGACCACATGACCCGCCTCGGCAGCAAGAACTACCAGGACCAGTTCGACCCCTCTCCTGAGTTCGTGGTGATGTTCCTGCCCGGCGAGACCTTCTTCAGTGCGGCCCTCGAGCACGACCCGGCCCTGATCGAGTTCGGTGTCGACCGGGGTGTGATTCCGGCCAGCCCGACCACCCTGATCGCGCTGCTACGCGCCGTCGCCTATGGCTGGCAACAGGAGGGCCTCGCCCGCAGCGCCCGGGAGATCAGCGAGCTCGGCCGCGAGCTCCACGGGCGCGTGGGGCGCCTCGCGGGCCACTTCGTGCGGCTGGGAAGCGGCCTCGATCGCGCGGTGCAGGCCTACAACGAGACCCTGGGCTCGCTCGAGAGTCGGGTCCTGGTGCAGGCGCGCCGCTTCCGTGAGCTCGGGGCGGCCCGCAGCGGCGATGAGATCCCGGAGCTGAAGCCCCTCGATCGCGGGGTCCGCGAGCCGCGCCCGGGAGAGGCCGAGGTGCCGGAGCAGGCCGAGCCGCCCGAGTCCGACCGCC
>JBDLIK010000401.1:0-4011 GCA_039714895.1 Myxococcota bacterium
CCAGCTCGCCTGGACCCTCGGCGCCCTCTCCCTTGGCGCGCTGGCCCTGGCGGGGATCGCGCTGGCCCTGCCCCTGCGCGGGCTGCGCGACGCGGTCGCGATCGCCAAGGCCCGTGAGCTCGGCTGGTGCAACGGCGAGATCCGCCGGACGCGCTCGGGCGATCAAGCTCGCTCGGGTCTCGGCCTGGCGGATCTGATCGCCTACCGCGCCGTGGTCGAGTCGGTCCGCGAGTGGCCCCTGGACGCCCCGACGCTGCGGCGCTTCGCCCTCTACCTGGGAATCCCGCTGGTGTCCTGGCTGGGCGGAGCCTTCGTCGAGCGCCTGCTGGACGCCGCCCTCAGCTAGAACAAAAACGCCACCGACTCCCGGGCCCAGTCGAGGGCGCGGATCCCGGAGAGCATGCCCGGAGCGTGGCTCGGGAAGATGCCGAAGAAGACCACCCCGGCGGCGCAGACGGCGAGCACCAGGGTCTCGCCCGTGGAGGTCTCGGCCCGGGGCACCTCGTCCGAGGGCTCCTGCATGTACATGGCCACCGGAAGACGCAGGTAGTAGTAGACCGACACCACGGTGGTGAGGACGGCGATCACCGTCAGCCACAGGTACCCGGCGTCCACCGCGGCAGAGAAGATGTAGAACTTCGCGAAGAAGCCTGCGGTGGGCGGAATCCCGGCGAGCGACAGCATGAACAGCGTCATCAGGCCGGCGAGGCCCGGGCGGGTGCGGGAAAGCCCCGCGAAATCCGAGATGCGGTCGAAGTCCTGGCCATCGCGGGCCAGCGCCACGATCACCGCGAAGGCACCCAGGTTCATGAATACGTAGGCGAGCAGATAGAAGAGCACCGCCGCCTGCCCCCCCTCGGTTCCACTCACGAGGCCCATCAGCACGTAGCCCGCGTGGGCAATGCTGGAGTAGGCGAGCAGGCGCTTGACGTTCTGCTGCACCACCGCCATCAGGTTGCCCAGAAGGAGCGTCGCAGCCGCGAGGCCCCAGAGGACCCCGGAGAGGTTCTCGGGAGCCGGCCCCACTGCCGATCCCAGCAGGCGCAGGAGCGCCGCGAAGGCTGCCACCTTCACGGTGACGGACATGTAGGCGGTGACGGAGGTCGGCGCTCCCTCGTAGACGTCGGGCGCCCACTGATGGAAGGGAACCGCCGCCACCTTGAACGCGAAGCCCACGAGCACCAGAGCGAGCCCAGCCAGCGCAAGGGGGCTCCCGAAGTCCAGAGCGGCGCGGAGCCCGTTGAAGTCGGTGTGGCCGGTGGCGCCGTAGAGCAGGGCCATCCCGTAGAGGAGGATGGCGCTGGCGAAGGCCCCCACCAGGAAGTACTTGAGCGCGGATTCGTTGCTGCGCACCCGGCTGCGATCGAATCCAGCCAGGGCGTAGAGGGGAATGCTCATCAGCTCGAAGCCGAGGAAGACGGTGATGAGGTCCGTCGAGGCGATGAGCAGCATCATTCCCGAGGTCGCGAGCAGAAGCAGCGCGTAGTACTCGCCGTGGTTGATGCGCAGGGTTGCGAGGTAGGCAACCGAGAGCAGGCAGGAGAGCGCCGAGGCCAGGGCCACCAGGGTGATCCCGAAGCTGGCGAAGCGATCGATCCGGATCATCGGGTTATCCGGGTTGAAGACGAGGGCGTAGCCGAGGCTATAGGCCTGCATGCTCGCCACCGCCGAGAGCACCAGGAAGAACACCGATACGAAGGCCAGCACGCTGCCGATCCAGGCGTCGCTCACCGGGCGTCCCAGGAAGCGCTGGCGCCGGGAGAGCAGGACCTCTCCCATCAGCACCACGATGGCCCCGAAGCCCGCGAAGCCGATGGGAGCCAGGGCCGCCAGCTGGATGTCGGGCATCGGCGGCATCAGCCGTCCCCCTGCCCGGGAGCCCGCAGCTCTCCCATCGTCGCCAGCAGGGGGTCGTCCGCGCCCGCGGTGATGGCGGCGCGGCGATCCATGGTCCGCATGAGCTCGAGCACCGAGGCGTCCAGCCGCCGCAGGATGGTGTCGGGGTAGATGCCGATCCAGAAGATCGGGATCAGGATCGCCACCATCACCACCTTTTCGCGGAGGTCGAGGTCGATCAGCGACTGGTTCTCCGGGTGATCCACCGGCCCGAAGAAGATCCGGCGGTAGGCCCAGAGCAGGTAGACGGCGGCCAACACCACGCCGAAGGTGGCGGCGACCGTGAAGGCCGGGCTCGCCTGGAAGGCGCCGAGCAGGATCAGGAACTCTCCCACGAAGCCGTTCAGCATGGGAAGTCCGATGCTCGACATGACCACGACGCCGAAGATCGCCGCGTACACCGGCATCGGCTTGGCGACCCCGCCGAACTGCCCGATCTCGCGGGTGTGCCGCCTCTCGTAGAGCATCCCCACCAGCAGGAACAGGGCTCCGGTGGAGAGCCCGTGGTTCACCATCTGGACGATGCTGCCCTCGAGCCCCTCCATGTTGAGCGCGAACATGCCCAGCATCACGAAGCCCAGGTGGGCCACCGAGGAATAGGCGACGAGCTTCTTGATGTCCGACTGCACCATGGCCACCAGGGCCCCGTAGAGGATGCCCACCAGGGCCAGCGAGAAGATCACGGGCGCCAGCTGCTCCGATGCCACCGGAAACAGCGGCAGAGCGAAGCGCACGAAGCCGTAGGTTCCCATCTTGAGGAGCACCGCGGCCAGGATCACGGAGCCGGCGGTGGGCGCCTCCACGTGGGCGTCGGGCAGCCAGGTGTGGAGGGGGAACATCGGCACCTTGATGCCGAAGGCCAGCGCGAAGGCCGCGAAGAGCCAGGCCTGGGTCTTCCACCAGACGGCCTGGCCAGCGACGGGGATGACGGTCTCCAGCAGCCCGGGGGCGTCCTGGCCGGGCAGCCGCACGAGATCCAGATTGAGGGCGCCGAACTGCTGGTGGTGCAGGTAGTAGACCACGAGCATCGCCACCAGCATGAAGAGCGAGCCCAGCATCGTGAAGAGGAAGAACTTCATGGCGGCGTAGACACGCCTCGGCCCGCCCCAGACCCCGATGATGAAGTACATCGGGATCAGCATGAGCTCCCAGAATACGTAGAACTGGAAGAGGTTGAGCGACACGAAGGCGCCGAGCATGCCCGTCTCGAGGAAGAGCATGAAGAACACGAAGCTCTTCACCGAGCGCTGAATCTCGTTCCAGGAGGCCAGCAGGACGATGGGCATCATGAAGGTGGTGAGCGCCACCAACACCAGGCTGATCCCGTCGATGCCCACGAAGTAGCGGATGCCGAATTCCGGGAGCCAGTCGGCCTGCTCGACGAACTGATAGCCCGGGCGGGTGGGATCGAAGGCCAGGAAGAGCCGCACCGAGACCAGGAAGGTGAGCACGGAGCTCGCGAGGGCCATGCCTCGCCAGATCCGGTCCGGGAGCTGGTTCATCACCGGCAGCGCCAGCCAGAGCGCCGTCGCCAGCGGCAGGAAGGTCACCAGGGTGAGGAGATGGGGGTCGAAGTATCCCATGTCCTATCGACTCAGGTATCCGAGGATGGCAAGGGTCCCCAGGACCATCAGCAAGAGATAGGCCTGGGCAAATCCCGACTGGAGGTATCGCAGCACGTCCCCGGCGAGGGCGCGGACCGATCGCGCGGCGCCGCCCACGAGGGCCCCATCGATGGCTCCGGCATCGATGGAGCGGTAGAGGATGGCCTCGGAGATCCACACGGTGGGACGGACCAGCAAGGCATCGTAGATCTCGTCCACATAGTACTTGCGCTCGACCACGCGATGCAGATTCGGGAGCGTGCGCTGCAGCCAGCGCGGGACTCCGGGGAAGCGGGCGTAGAGCAGCCAGGCCAGCACCGCGCCGGTGCTCGAGGCAAGTACAGCCAGGCCCGCCATCTCGAACAGGGGATGCTCCGCGCTCTCCATAGGGTGAAAGCCCACGACGGGCGTGAGGAAGTGCGCGAGGCTGTTGCTGTCCTTGACCCCCAGCATGTCGCCGTAGATCTGGGGCAGTCCGAAGAAGCCCGCGAAGACCGAGAAGAATGCGAGC
>JBDLIK010000402.1:0-4011 GCA_039714895.1 Myxococcota bacterium
CAAGCTGGGCACCGTGACGGCGGACGTGGGGAACGCGGTGCGAGACCAGAAGGCCGGGAAGGTGGAGTACCGGGTAGACAAGAATGGGATCATCCACGCAGCCATCGGTCGCAGGAGCTTTCAGCCCCAGCAGATCCTCGAGAACGCGACGGCCCTGATCGATGCCATCGTGCGCGCCAAGCCCGCGGCCGCCAAGGGGATCTATCTCAAGAAGATCACGCTCTCCACCACGATGGGTCCGGGGATCCGCATTGAACCCTCGTCGGTGACGAAGGCGGCCTGAGGAGGAGCCGGTGCTGACGCGCCAACAGAAGGAATCGCAGGTCGCCGAGCTGCGTGAGAAGCTTGCCCGCGCCACCAGCGTGATCATCGCGGACTACCGCGGAATCGACGTCCAGTCCGTCAACGCTCTGCGCCAGACCTTCAGGCGGGAGGACGCCGAGGGCTTCGAGTACCGCGTCACGAAGAACACGCTGCTGCGCCGGGCCGTCGCCTCCACGGACCTGGCCGGTCTCGAGGAGAGCTTTCAGGGCCCCACCGCCATCGCCTTCGCCTACGGCGACCCCGTGAGGCTGGCCAAGATTCTGGTCGACTATGCGCGGGAGCACGATGCCTTCGAGCTTCGGGCGGGATGGCTCGACGGACGCACCATCGACAGCACGGAGATCGCCACGTTGGCGACGTTGCCTTCGCTCGACGAGCTGCGCGGCCAGCTGGTGGGCCTGCTGCAGGCTTCGGCCACCAAGCTGGCTCGGCTCCTGCAAGCCCCCGGCGCCCAGCTGGCCCGGGTCGTGGAAGCGCGCCGCGCCCAGATCGAGGAGTCGGGCTAGCTCTGCCCGGCCGTTCGCAACCCCGAGCGCCGGTCCCCCGGGGCCGCACTCACCGAGGAAAGGTCGACGAACATGGCGGATCTCAACTCAATTGCCGATCAGCTCTCCGGGCTCACCGTGATGGAGGCGGCCGAGCTCGCGAAGCTGCTGGAAGAGAAGTGGGGCGTCTCGGCGGCGGCCCCCATGGCCGTGGCGATGGCTCCGGGTGCCGCGGGGGCAGATGCTGGCGCGGCCGAGGAGAAGACCGAGTTCGACGTGATCCTGCTCTCCTCCGGAGACAAGAAGATCCAGGTCATCAAGGAGGTGCGCGCCATCACGAGCCTGGGTCTCAAGGAGGCCAAGGAGCTCGTGGAGAGCGCGCCGAAGGCAGTCAAGGAAGGCGTGTCGAAGGACGAGGCCGACAAGATCAAGGAGCAGATCGAGGGCGCCGGCGGTCAGGTCGACATCAAGTAGGGCAGCTAGGACGACGCGTCCTCAGACCGGGGACGCGTGTCGATCTCCTCATTTCTGGAGGGCAGAGAGCCCGTGGAATCAATCTCATTCTCCGAGAACGCCCCCCGCATCCGCAAGAGCTTCGCGAAGATTCCGACGATCCTCGAGATCCCGAATCTCATCGACATCCAGAAGCAGACCTTCGAGAGGTTCCTGCAGACGAACGTCGAGCCGGAGAAGCGCGAGAACACCGGCCTCCAGTCGGTGTTCAACTCGGTGTTTCCCATCAAGGACTTCAACGACACCGCCTCGTTGGAGTTCGTGGGGTACACCCTCGAGGAGCCGAAGTACGACGTCCAGGAGTGTCTCCAGCGCGGCATGACCTACGCCGCGCCCTTCAAGGTGACCATCCGCCTCGTCGCCTGGGACGACTCCGAGGGCTCCCAGACGATTCGCGACGTGAAGGAGCAAGAGGTCTACTTCGGGGAGATCCCCGTGATGACCGACAACGGCACCTTCATCATCAACGGTACCGAGCGTGTGATCGTCTCCCAGCTGCACCGCTCGCCGGGAATCTTCTACGACACCAGCACCTCCACCACGGTGAGCGCCGCCGGCAAGCGCCTCTACTCCTGCCGCATCATTCCCTACCGCGGCTCCTGGCTGGACCTGGAGTTCGACCACAAGGATCTCGTCTACTCCCGCATCGACCGCCGCCGCAAGCTCTTCGTGACGGTCCTGTTGAAGGCCCTGGGCTACACCGATGAGGAGCTGCTCTCCTATTTCTACAAGCCCGAGATCATCACCCTCGACGGGAAGAAGATCTTCAAGGGCGTGGTGCCCGAGCTGCTGGTGGGCCAGCGCTGTACCCGGGAGGTCCGGGATGCGGAGGGCAACATCCTGGTCCGAAAGGACCGGAAGTTCACCCAGGCCTCGGTGCGCCGGATGGTGGCCGCCGGGGTCGCGCGGGTCCAGGTGGGCATCGAGGACCTGGTGCGCGACGACCAGACCAAGCGCGTGGCGCCCATCGACATCGTGGACGAGGCCACCGGCGAGGTGATCCTGGAGTGCAACGAGGAGATCGGACAGGCCCAGCTGGACGAGCTCAAGAAGCGGGGGATCCTGGAGTTTCCGCTGCTCTACCTCGATCCCCTCATCACCGGAACCGCCATCCGCGACACCCTGCTCGCGGACAAGACCGTCACCCAGGAGGAGGCGATCATCGACATCTACCGGCGCCTGCGGCCGGGAGATCCTCCGACCCTCGAAACCGCGACCACGCTGTTCAACAACCTGTTCTTCAACGCCGAGCGCTACGACCTCTCGCGGGTCGGCCGCCTCAAGCTCAACCACAAGCTCGCCTTCGAGGCCGACACGCGGGTGCTCTTCCACCCCCAGGGCCCGGGCGGGGCCCAGGAGGAGATCCCCCTCAAGGAGCTCCCCACCCTGCGGCCCGAGGACATCCTCGCCGCCGTCAAGTACCTGGTGGACCTGAAGAACGGCACCGATCCGGACAAGCGCATCGACGACATCGACCATCTGGGGAACCGCCGGGTGCGCGTGGTGGGCGAGCTGCTGGAGAACCAGTACCGCATCGGGCTCGTGCGCATGGAGCGAGCGATCAAGGAGCGCATGTCGCTCCAGGAGATCGAGACGCTCATGCCTCACGATCTCATCAACTCCAAGCCCGTCTCCGCGGTGATCAAGGAGTTCTTCGGCTCGAGCCAGCTCTCCCAGTTCATGGACCAGACGAACCCGCTCTCCGCCGTGACCCACAAGCGGCGGCTCTCGGCCCTCGGGCCGGGGGGCCTGACCCGGGAGCGGGCCGGCTTCGAGGTGCGGGATGTGCACCCGACCCACTACGGCCGGATCTGTCCCATCGAGACTCCCGAAGGACCGAACATCGGTTTGATTGCCTCGCTGTCCACCTACGCCCGGGTCAACGACTACGGCTTCATCGAAACGCCCTACCGGGCCGTGACTGACTCCCGGGTGACCCAGGAGGTCAAGTATCTCTCGGCCCTCGAGGAGGAGAAGCTGGCCATCGCCCAGGCCAATGCGTTGGTGGATGAAGGCGGCCGCTTCGAGAGGGACTCGATCTCCGCACGCAAGACCGGGGAGTTCCAGATGGTCTCGCCGGACGAGCTCCAGATGATGGACGTCTCGCCCAACCAGCTGGTCTCGGTGGCGGCCTCGCTCATCCCCTTCCTGGAGAACGACGACGCCAACCGGGCGCTGATGGGCTCCAACATGCAGCGCCAGGCGGTGCCGCTCCTGCGCACCCAGGCGCCCGTGGTGGGGACCGGGATGGAGGCCGTGGTGGCGCGGGATTCCGGTGTCACCGTCGTGGCAAAGCGGGATGGCATGGTCGAGGCGGTGGATGCCTCCCGCATCGTCGTCAAGCCGGACGATGACGAGGCCGCGGGCTCCAACGTCGACATCATCAACCTGATCAAGTACCAGCGCTCCAACCAGAACACCTGCATCAACCAGAAGCCCATCGTAAGAGTGGGAGATCACGTGAAGCGCGGCCAGGTCATCGCCGATGGTCCCGCAACGGATCGCGGCGAGCTGGCTCTCGGCCGCAACGTGGTCGTCGCCTTCATGCCCTGGGGTGGATACAACTTCGAGGACTCCATCCTCATCTCCGAGCGGGTGGTGAAGGACGACTCCTATACCTCGGTCCACATCGAGGAGTTCGAGGCTGTCGCCCGGGACACCAAGCTCGGCAAGGAGGAGATCACCCGGG
>JBDLIK010000403.1:0-3999 GCA_039714895.1 Myxococcota bacterium
CTTCCCCCCAGGTTCGCTCGCAGCGCCTGGCCGATGGGCGTGTCGGGGTCGGAGTGCGCCAGCACCACGTCGTCGAGCCCGAGGATGCCCACGAGCCGCTCGCGCGCGTCCACGACCGGCAGACGACGCACGCGCAAGCGGGCCATCTCCTCGAGGGCCGCCTCCAGCGGGCTGTCCTCGTGAGTCCACACCACCGGGCCGCTCATCAGCCGCCGCAGCCGCATCCGAGCAGGATCCTTTCCAACGGCGGTGCAGCGGACCAGGACGTCGCGGTCGGTGACGATGCCCAGCGGACGCCCCAGGGGATCGACCACCACCAGCGCGCCGACGCCTCGCTCGTTCATGATCCCGGCTGCGTCCCGAACCGTGACCTCGGGCTTCGACACCACGACCTCGCGCTCGCAGAGCTCGCCGACCTTCATGGGCCCAGGGTCTCCCAGGCACGCTCGCGGTGCACGGAGAATTCGGACCCCTCTCGGCGCTGGATCTCCACAGGAGTCGAAGTGCCTCATTCCTGGGGTATTCTGCCCCTTTCCCACCGGCCTCGGTGGCGGGCTCCGGCCAGGAGCCGGGCACGTGGGTTGCACTGGGAACGAGCTGAGGAGGCGGCGTGTACGATTTCCTGGACTACCACGTCGAGGATGTGATGTCGGCACCGGCGGTGACCCTCGAGCCCTCCGCGAGCCTCGCGGAGGCGGAGGCCTTCTTCGAGAAGCACGACTTCAACGGGCTTCCGGTCGTCGACCCGGAGGGCGCCCTCGTCGGGTTCGTTACGAAGCTGGACCTGCTGCGGGCCTTCCGCTTCAGCGACGAGCACGTCTTCCCACCCTATGAGGAGATCATGAAACGTCCGGTCTCCAGCGTCATGACGCGGGATCCCGTGACCACCACGCCCCGTGCACCGCTGACGCGGGTCCTGGAGCGGATGCTGCAGACCCGGAACAAGAGCCTTCCCGTCCTCGATGGAGAGACCGTGGTAGGAGTCGTCGCGCGCGAGGACCTCCTGCACGGACTGCGGCGGGCGGTCGACGGAGAGCGGCCCTGGCGTCACGGAGGCGAGCCCACGCCCACATGAGCCCCCTCGGGCGACTGAGCCTCGCTCTGGGGGGGCTTACAGCGATCACCCTCGTCGGAACCCTCGGCTACCGCTGGGTGGAGGGCTGGCCGTGGCTCGACGCCCTCTACATGACCGTCATCACCCTCTCCACCGTGGGCTACCGCGAGGCCGCGCCGCTCTCGGCGGAGGGCAAGCTCTTCACCGTCGCGCTCATCGTCGTGGGCGTGGCGAAGCAGCCCGCGCTCGAGGCGGCCGGCCTGCCCTACCTGATCCTGTCGGCGACCACCGACGAGGCCCTCGGGAGAGCGGGGATCCAGCGGGCGAAGGCGGCCCTCAAGCGGGGCTCGGACCCGATCCGCATCGCTCCCGACAAGCAGACCCGGGTGGAGGAGGGCGACCACCTCGTCGTGATCGGCGATCGCGAGCACCTCGACCAGCTGGCCCGCCGGGCCGAGGGGGCGGACGCCTGAGATGGAGCCCCTGGACCCGGATCTCCCGCGCGCCCTCGCGTCCCCCGCTGCGCATCCCGAAGACCCCGGCGCGGCGGAGGGCGTGGAGACCCTGCAGACCCACATCTCCCACGTCTTCCTCACCCGGGAGAAGGTCTACAAGCTGCGCAAGGCCGTGCGGCTGCCCTTCCTCGACTTCTCCACGCGCCGCGCCCGCGACGAGGACTGTGTGCGGGAGCTGCAGCTCAACCGGCGCCTGTCCCCGGACGTCTACCTGGGGGTGGCGCCGGTGCGGCGGGAGGTCGGCGGGATTCGCGTGGGTGCGCCCGTCGAAGAGCTGGAGCCCGGCGCCGCCGTCCTCGAGCACTGCGTGGTGATGCGGCGGCTGCCGAGTGGGCGGGATGCGCTCTCGCTGCTGCAGGCGGGCACGCTCACGCGCGGCCAGCTCGATGCGGTGGCGGGGGTGCTGGCACGCTTTCACGACACCCATCGCCTGGGCGCGCCGGCACCCTGGTCGGCGGCCGAGTGGCGCGACCGGATGGCGCGCCCCCTGCGAGACTGCATCGACGTGCTCGTCGGCCTGGAGGCCCCCGAGGCGGACGCGGCCCGCCTGGAGCGGATCTCACAGCGGGAGCGCCTTCGCTTCGAGGCGCTGGGGTCGGCCTTCGAACGCCGTCGCCAGGCCGGCCGCGCGGTGGACGGTCACGGCGACGTCCACCTTCAGCACGTGTGGTTCGAGCGGGACGATGAGCCGCTCCTGGTGGACTGCATCGAGTTCGACGCCCAGCTGCGGCAGATCGACGTGGCCGCAGAGGTGGCCTTCCTCGCCATGGACCTCGCCTACCGAGGCCGGGGCGACCTCGCCGAGCGCTTCCTGCGAAGCTATGCCCAGGAGAGCGACGACTTCGATCTCTACTCGGTGGTGGACTACCACGTCGCCTACCGGGCCCTGGTGCGTGCGAAGGTGGCGGCGCTGGCTGCGGTCGATCGGGCCATCTCCGAGGACCAGCGCAGGGCGGCTCACGGCAGCGCCCGCCGCCACCTGGCGCTCGCGGAGGAGATCCTCTCCGCGCCCGGCCCCGGGAGCCTGGTGCTGCTCTGCGGCAGCGTCGGCTCTGGCAAGAGCTCGCTGGCGGCCGCCTGGGCCGATGCCGCCGGGGGCTCGCTGGTGAGCTCCGACCGCACGCGCAAGCGGCTGGCGGGGCTCGCACCCACGGATCGCAGCGGGAGCGAGCTGGGCCAGGGCCTCTACGACCCGCTCCACAGCGATCGCGTCTACCAGGGCCTGCTCGAGCGGGCAGCTCCGGTGCTCGACTCGGGCCGGGTGGTGGTGCTCGACGCTGCCTTCCTGGAGGCTTCCCGACGGCAGCACGTGCGCTGCTGGGCCCGGCGCAGGGGGGTGTCGGTCTTTCTGCTCGAGGCGCGCTGCGAAGCGTCGGTGGCCCGCGAGCGTCTGCGACGCCGGGAGCAGCAGGGTACGGATCCATCGGATGCCGGTCCGGATCTCCTCGACTGGAGCCGGCAGCAGCTCGAGGCGCCCGACGAATGGCCCGCGCAGTCCCGGTGGGTCGTCGCCACGGACGCGCCGGGGTGGCGGGACGAGGTTCCCGGCCTGGTCCAGCGGTTGTTTCCCCATGGGAGCAGGGAAGGAGGCTTGGCATCCTTCCTGCACCCGAGCGAGACAGGAGGATCTCCATGAGCGCATCCGAGCAGACCCTGGGCGAGATCATGCGCACCCAGTTCGTGACCCTCAAGCCCGACGAGCGTCTGGATCTCGCCGATGACGTGATGAAGCTGGGCCGCATCCGCCACATGCCCGTGCTGGAGGGGACGCAGCTGGCGGGGATCGTCTCCCAGCGGGATCTGTTGGCGGCCTCTCTCTCCCGAGCCCTGGAGTTCGAGGTCCCGCACCGGCGATCCTTTCTCCGCTCCGTGAGCGCCCAGGAGGTGATGGCCCGCGACGTGGTCACCGCCACCCCCGAGACGAGCCTCGGCGAGGCGGCGCGCATCATGATCCGCCGCAAGATCGGCTGCCTTCCGGTGCTCGATGCCGAGAAGGCCCTCGTCGGCCTCGTCACCGAGACCGACCTGCTACGAGCCGCCTACGCTCCGGGTGACGAGAACGACGACTGATTCGAAAGGGAGGCCCCCGGCCTACTTGCGGCGCCGCTTCGGAGGAAGGTCGGTGGCCGTGCCCTCCGCCACCTCGGCAGCGAGCCCGACGCTCTCCGAGAGGGTGGGGTGGGGGTGGATGGTTGCTGCCAGGTCCTCGGCGTCGGAGCCCATCTCGATGGCGTGGGCGAGCTCCGCGATCAGCTCTCCCGCGTGGCGACCGACCAACCCGGCACCCAGCAGCCGCCCGTTCTCCTCGGAGAAGAGCAATCGGGTGAGCCCCTCGCTGCGTCCCATGCCCAGGGCCCGCCCGCTGGCCGCCCAGGGAAACACCGCCTTGCGCACCGGGATGCCCCGCTCCCGGGCCTCGGCCTCGCCGAG
>JBDLIK010000404.1:0-3998 GCA_039714895.1 Myxococcota bacterium
CCACCCGGGAGCGCGCTCGCGAGTTCCGCAAGGCCGCACCGGTCTCCGTGGCGCTGTCCAAACGCCTGCTCTGGGAGGGGCTCTCATCGAGTCTCGACGAGCTCGGGCCGAAGGAGGCGCGCACCTTCGGCTGGGTGGGTCAGCAGCCCGACGCCCGGGAAGGGGTCGTATCGTTCCTCGAGAAGCGGGACCCGGACTGGAAGCTGAGCCCCGCGCGGGACCTGCCCGAGTGAGAGCGAGCGACTACCTGGAGAGGATCGTCACGCAGCTCACGCCCGGGAAGCCGTAGACCTGGGTGTACCCGACCCGGGGTGGCCCGGATACCTGACGGGCCCCCGCCGCGCCGCGCAGCTGAAGGCAGGCCTCGTGAACCTGGCGCAGCCCGGAGGCGCCGATGGGCTCGCCGTTGGCCATCAGGCCCCCGTCGGTGTTGATGGGGAGCCGGCCATCGACCCCGGTGGCGCCGTCGCGCAGCCAGGCCTCCTGCTCGCCGTCCTTGCAGAAGCCGTTCTCGGCCATGTGCATGATCTCGTGACCCGCCTCGGTGTCCTGGACCTGAGCCACATCCACATCTTCCGGCCCGATCCCGGCGGCCTCGTAGGCCATGCGCGAGGCCTGCACGGTGGGGCCCGGCACTTCCTGGGCGGGCTGGGAGGGACTCATGGTCTCGAAGGAGCCGTACAGGCGCGTACGGAAGACGTCGGCGCGCAGGAGGATGGGCCGGGTGTTGTAGCGCGACGCCACGCTGGCGCGACAGACCACCATGGCCGCGGCACCCTCGCTGGGCGAGCAGAAGTGATACTGGCGCAGCGGATCGCAGACCAGGGGGGAGGCCTCGATGGCCGCGGGGTCGAGGGCCTTTCGCCGCCAGGCCATGGGGTTGAGTGAGCCGTTCTTGAAGTTCTTCACCGCCACCCGGGTGAGGCAGTCTGCGCTGATCCCATGGTCGTGCATGTAACGCCGGGTCTTCATCGCAAAGAACTGCGGGTTCATGGCCAGACCGGTCTGTCCGTACCACTGGCCGAGGCCGATCCCTTCGAGGTCGTCGCCCACCGAGAAGGCACCGCGGGGGTGCTTGTCGAAGCCGATGGCGATGCCGAGGTCGCCGGCACCGGCCACGAGGTGGTGGGAAGCGTTGAGGAGCAGGCTCCCGCCGGTTGCGCAACCGTTGAAGATCGACGTGAACGGAATCCCCGTGAGTCCGAGGAACTTGATGATGCTGTCCGGCTGGGTCACTTCCAGACTGCCCGCACAGGCGAACTGGATCTCCTTCCACTCGACTCCCGCGTCTTCCAGAGCCAGGTTGGCCGCCTGCACCCCCATCTGGAGCGCGGAGACCCCCTCGTGTCGCCCGAAGGGATGGAGACCGATGCCGATGATCGCGATGTCCTCGCCCATGGGTCCCTACCCCTCCCCGACGGGACGGAAGGCGAAGGTCACGCGCTCCCGGCCGCCGTCGTCCCGGTCGAAGGTCGTGAGCACCAGCTCCATCTCCATGCCGATGGAGAGCTTGTCGGGATCGTTCTCGGTGAGGCGGGCCTCGACTCGGATGCCCTCCGGCAGCTCCACGTAGCCGACGCCGAAGGGCACGTAGCGCTCGCGGTCCGCAGCGCCTTCGAAGGGAGGGGGCGGCGGGAAGCGCTGGATCGTGAAGGTCCAGAGGCGACCCCTGGGGCTCAGCAGGATCTCTTCCGCGCCCCGCGCCGCGCAGCTCGGACAGGCGTCCTGGCACGGAAAGGTGATCTCTGCGCAGGCCTTGCAGCGGCTGGCGATGAGCCGCGGGCTTTCCGGAGGTCCGGTGAAGAGCCCCTCCTGGATCGGGACGCGGTCCGCGGCAGCCGTCATGGAAACCTCCGGGCGAGCCCGAGCAGCATACCCCAGGAGCACGCCCGTGGAGCCGGGCGCTAGCCCAACTTCCGCAGCTTCAGGGAAAGTGAGGGCTGTTTCGAGACGAGTCCTGCTGTAAGTCCGTGGAATCGCGAGGGCGGGTTCCGCGAAGCGCGTGTAGTGCCGACCTACTTCCTTGCGCCGAGGGGTCGGGGTCTGCGACACCTTCCCGATAGGGGGCAGCCGCGATGTACTTGCGGCACTCGGTTCGTCGGAAGGACGGCAAGAGCCACGTCTACTGGCGTCTGGTTCGTTCGGTTCGCCGCAACGGCAAGGTCGTACAGGAGACCGTGGCCCAGCTCGGCGAGCTAGACGCGCGGGGTCGCGCTAAAGCGAAGGCCCTCGCACGGCAGATCAGCGGCCGAGGCGATCAGTGCGAGTTATTCGAGGACTCAACGAGCGCGGAGGCGACGGCTTCGGTTCGGCTCGATCGCGTGCGCGTCGAACGGGGCCGCTCCTTTGGCGACGTCTGGCTGGGCTGGCGGTTGTGGCAAGCCCTACGGCTGGACGAGTGGTGCGAGGAGCACCTTCCGCGTGGTCGAGAGCAGGTGCCGTGGTCCACCATGGCCGCCGTGCTTGTCATCGCTCGACTATGCGAGCCGTCGAGTGAGCTTCACATTGCAGAAGACTGGTATCGCCGCACGGCGCTCGACGACCTGCTGGGACTTCCCGCCGATCGCGTGAACGACGATCGCCTCTACCGGGCCCTGGACCGCCTGTTGCCCCACAAGGAGGCCCTCGAGCAGCATCTGGTGAAGCGACTGGGCGAGTTGTTCGACCTCTCCTACGACTTGTTGCTCTACGACGTGACGAGCACCTACTTCGAGGGCCAAGCGCTGCTCAACCCTCTCGCGCAGCGGGGCCATAGCCGTGACCACCGGCCGGACTGCAAGCAGGTCTGCATTGCGATGGTGGTGACGCGAGAGGGGATGCCGTTGGGCTACGAGGTCTTCGCCGGCAACCGCACGGACGTGACCACGGTCGAGGAGATCGTGGAAACCATGGAGAAGCGCTACGGCATCGCCCAGCGGGTCTGGGTGATGGACCGCGGGATGTCGAGCGCGGACAACGTGGCGTGGCTGCAGGAGACGGGGCGTCGGTATCTGATCGGAGCCCCCAAGAGCGAGCTCAAGAAGTGGAGCCGCGAGATCGCGGAGGCGCGCGACTGGCAGACCGTGCGAGACGGGGTCGAAGCCAAGCTGTGCCGCGGGCCCGACGGCACCGAGACGTTCCTGCTGTGCCGCTCGGCAGATCGCCGCCAGAAGGAGCGGGCCATGCACGAGCGCTTCTCGAAGCGGATCGAGGAGCGCCTGGCGAGCCTGGAGCGGCGTCTCGCGCGCTCACGCCAGAAGCTCGATCGCGAGGCCATCGGTCGCCAGATCGGTCGCATGCTGGCGCAGAACTCCCGCGCCGCAGGCCGCTACCGGATCGACGTTCTCGACGACCCCACCCGAGACTCGGGCCTGCAACTGGTCTGGAAGGCGAAGCCCGAATGGGACAGCTGGGCCACGCACAGCGAAGGGGCGTACGTCCTGCGCACCAACATCCACGCCTGGAGCGAGGAGGACCTGTGGCGCACGTACATCCAGCTCACCGAAGCGGAGGCGGCCTTCCGGATCCACAAGAGCGACCTGTCGATCCGACCGGTCTGGCATCACAAGGCCGAGCGCGTGCAGGCCCACATCCTGGTGTGCTTCCTGGCCTACGTGCTCTGGAAGACCCTCGAGCAATGGCAACGGAGAGCGGGACTCGGCAACAGCCCGCGCACCATCCTGGAGGAGCTCGGCCGCATCCAGAGCACCGATGTGGTGCTGCCGCTGGCCGACGAACCCGGGCGTGAGATGAGAATCCGCTGTGTGGTCCGGCCCGACCATCGCGCAGGCGATCCTGCTCGATCGCCTCGGTCTTCGACTCCCGGAACGGCTCCGCGCCCTCTCACATGTCACCAAAATGTAGTGCCGACTTTGGACCGTAAGTCCCTGTAAAACCTGGAAACTGACCTCTGAACTGCGGAAGTTGGGCTAGGGCGGGCTGCGGGCAAGGCCCGCAGCCATCGGCCTTGCTCCTCCGTCGTTTCGGGCGTGCGCCGCTGCGCTCGGCCCACCGGGGCC
>JBDLIK010000405.1:0-3997 GCA_039714895.1 Myxococcota bacterium
CTCGCACGACTTAAAGGAGCCGTTGCGGGGCATCCACAATTACTCGCAGTTTCTTCTGGAGGACTACGCCGCGCTACTCGATGACGAGGGACGCAACAAACTGGAAACGCTGAAGCGCCTGGCCAAGCGGAGACGGTACACTCACGTGAAGACGAGCATGAAGCTCTGCATCTCGGTCCTCGGGCACGTTTCCGGCCTCAGCTTCCGGAAGTCCTCCGGCTCGTAGAGCGACCTGCCGCCGATGGCGTTGATGTAGACGTCGGCTCCTTCCCGCTCGCAGATGTCCAGCACCCGATCCTGGCCGCTCAGCTGCTCGTTGCCATAGCTCCGTGAGGTCGGGACGATCTCGGTCGCGACGCCGAGGTGGTCGCAGACGACTTCGATCCCGTGACGAAGGAGGTCCGAGAGATTGTCCCCCTCGAAGCCGAGAACGCCGGAGACCAGCGCATGGACCTCGGCGAAATGGGGCGCCTTCCGATACTCCTGGGAGAGCGTCTTCAGGAATCGCTTCCCCCAGCGTTCCATGTCCCCCACGCCGACCTCGTAGATCGGCTTGTTCGGACTCGCCCCCTGCATCGGCAGGGTGAAGAGCGACTCGCGGCCACCCACGAGAACCCTGTTGCGATTGATCCAGCTGCCCTTGCGGTAGCTGACGTCGTCGTAGACGACAAAGCGATCGGCCGAGTGAATCAGCTGGAAGTATCCGATCCACGGGAAGAGGTACGGCTGCATGATCGCGAGCTTCATCGATCCTCCTCGCCCCCGGAGTCAGACGGCGAGGGGCAGGGCCCGCGCCCGGAGGCGCGTCGCCCAGGCCCCATCGTTCGGCTACGGTTCGCGAGCCGGAGGTGGCCCGTGAAGAAGGTGCTGATCGGTGTGGGCATTCTCGTGGCCCTCCTGGTGCTGGCCTTCGTAGTGCAGATCGTAGCCGCCGAGAGTGGCGAGGTCGTGGTGGTGCGGGTGATCGACGAGGACGGCACTGCAGGCGAGACGCGGCTCTGGATCGTCGACGACGCGGGCTCGAGCTGGCTGCGCGCGGGGTCCTCCCAGGCCTCCTGGCTGCCGGGCGTGCAGGCGGGCGCGTTCGAGATGGATCGGGCCGGCGAGACGCTGCGGGTCCGAGTCATCCCGGAACCCGCCGCGCAGGAGCGGATCGACCGGCTGATGCGCGAGAAGTACGGCTGGGGCGATGCCTACATCCGCTTCCTGGTGTCCCGGGAGGCCTCGGTGCCCCTGCGCCTCGTCCCCGTTTCGCCCCAGCCACCGGGCAGCGGGTGAACCGGAGTTCAGACCGGCTGGCCGCTCGCGTGGGATGAGTTCACGGTCACCCGGTAGCCGTCCGGATCCGTGATCGTGAACGAGTCGTGGATCCGCCCGCGCTCGGGCTCCGAGGGGTCGAGTCCCATCTCCGCGTAGCGTTCGCGGGCGGCGTCGAGGTCGTCCACCATCAGGTCGAAGGGTGCGAGCGCGTCGGGCTCGATGGGTTCCTGGCTCGGAAGCAGCACCAGGTGCGTGCCCCCGCGCAGCTCCAGCACCCCCACCTCTTCGCTCTCGAAGATGCGTCGCATCCCGAGGGCCTCCCACCAGGCGGTCGATCTCGGCACCTGCCGCACCGGCAACGCCACGTGTCCCACCCAGACGGGCGGTCGCAGGTCGGGGCCAGCGTCGGAGTCGGCCATGGGAACCTCCTCTCTACGGATGCAGGATGCCCCATCCTGTGGGAGGCGTCTCCACCCGGATGACGTCGGCACCGAGGTCGCCCTGGGGGGCCGTCGGCGTCAGGAAACCTGGGACTCGTCGCCCGGACGGGCGGATCCGTTCCGCGGCATCGACTGGACCGTGCCGAGCAGTCGGGCGGGACGTCCGCCGGGCGTGCGTTCCAGGCTGGCAGCGGTGTGGACGGGGAGGACGGTGCCGTCGTCGAGGACCATGCGGAACTCGAGCGCGTAGGGCTCGTCGCGCTCGAGGGTGGCGTTGATCTGCTCCCGAACTCTCCCGCGGTCGTCCGGGTGCACCAGATCGAAGACGCCGTTCATCGACGGGATGAAGTCGGTCCGGCGCTTGCCCATGAGCTGGTACAGCTCCTCGGACCACCAGACCCGATCCTCCAGGATGTCCCACTCCCAGCTGCCGACGCCGGCCAGGTGGGCCGCCCGAGCCAGACGCTCGGTGACGGCCCGCAGCTCGTGCTGCGTCCGCTTGAGGCGGGTCACGTCCTGGAGGACCACCAGGACCGCGCGCACCCCGCCGCTGCCGTCGAGAACCGGGTGAAGATTCAGCAGCCAGGTGTAGTCGCGCAGCGGGTCGCCCGGGGGGCGCGCGCTCACCTCGCGGTCGCGCAGGGGCTCGCCGGTCGCGAACACACGGTCCACGAGGGAGCAAATGGGCTCGGCGGCCTCGGGGACCATCTCGGGCGCCGAGCGTCCGAGATGGTCATCGACGTCCCGGCCGTTGAGGCGCGCCATCGTCTCGTTGACCCGCAGGAAGCGCAGCTCCCGGTCCACCATGGCCAGGCCCACCGGCGCTTCACGGTAGAGGAGCTCGAACTCCGCGTACTGCCGCTGCGCCCGGACTTCAGCGGCCCGGGCCTCCTCCTCGGCACGCTTCAAGTAGGTGACGCTCTGGAGAACGGTGAGCAGCCCGGTGACCTCCCCGTCCTCTCGCAGCGGATGGCAGCTCACCAGCCAGGTGAGGCGGGCCGCGCCTCGCCACTCGGTGTTGAGCTCGAAATCGAGCACCGGCCGGCCGGATTCGAGCACCCCCCGCGCGAGAGCGATGGCAGGACGCCGGGCGGCGAGGGGAATCACCTCCTCCATGCGCCGGCCGAGATGCTCCTCGACGCTGCGACCGTTGAAGGAAGCCATGCGCTCATTGATCCGCACGAAGCGCAGGTCCCGGTCGACGACGCTGAGCCCCACCGGGGTGTACCGGTAGATCGCTTCGAGCTCGCGGATACGATCCCGGAGCTGCGCTTCGACCGATGCCGACGCTCCGGCCGGAAGCTCTTCGGCGGGTGTCGGCTCGGAGGTCGTCCCCGGTTCGGGAATCGGGTCCTGAGAGGGACGGCCGCCCATGCCTCCCGGATGAAAGCACATCCGGGAGGCGGGGACCACGGCCACTAGGGTTTTCACCTTATTGTTGCAGGCGGGCATCACTCGTAGACGATGCCCTTCTCGGCTGCCTGGCTGCGAACGGCCTTGAGCACTTCCTGGTCGAAGCCATCCGCCCTTCCTTCCGAGGCGAGACGCTCGGTCTCTGCGCGCATCCACTCGTCTCGCTCCTGGCTCAAGGTCGAGATCTCGCCCTGGAGCTGCTTGCGGCGAGCACGCTGCTCCTCCACCCAGGCCTCCCGCTCGGGAGCATCCATCGCCTGCATCTCCCGGGGGAGCCTCTCGGCGGCGACGGAGCCGAGGGCCACCAACCCCTCGTCGAGGGCGTCGAGAAGATCGTGACGGCCCGAGTTGACCCGGCCGCCGCTTTTGGCGAGGTAGCCGAGGCGCGAAGCCGCCACCGGCGCCGGCGCCGCCAGCGTGCTCTCGAGCTTCCGGCGCAGCTCTTTCTTCTCGTCCTCGTCTCCCCAGACGACCACTGTGTCCGCCAGCGAGCGATTGAGCGTCGCGAGCTTCTCGTCCATCGGGGAGTGGAGCGCCACCATGGCGCCGTCCTGGGCGATGGAGACGAACTGGCCGCTGCCGACCCGGGCGATCTCCTGCCAGACGCCGCGGGTGGAAGCCAGCTCTCCACACTGGATCGTGTTCACCACGATGCCACGATCCTGGGCGAGCCGGAGGGTCTCCGGGTAGGCGACGTCTTCCTGGTAGTCCATGTGCGGGGGTGCGTCCCCCACCAGGAAGACGACCCGGTAGACGCCCTCGCCCTGGCTCCAGCCAGAGCGAGTGATGGCTTCGTGGAGGGCCTGGTTGACGGATTCGGGCGTGTCCCCCCCGCCCTCGGCGCGAAAGCCGAAGAGCTCCGCGTAGACGGCATCGATGTCCCC
>JBDLIK010000406.1:0-3989 GCA_039714895.1 Myxococcota bacterium
CAACCTCTTCGCCAGCAACCATCCCTGGGTGGGCCACGAGAGCATCCGACCGAAGTCGGTCGCCCGGGAGATGTACGAGGGCTACCGGAGCTTCGGGGGCTACGTGCGCGAGTACGGACTCCAGCGCAGCGAGGGCCTGCTGCTGCGCTACCTGGGGCAGGTCCACAGCACGCTTGCGCAGAGCGTGCCGCTGCGCGCACGCACCGACGAGATCCATGATCTCAGCTCGTACTTCCGGGCGATGGTCGCCCGCGTGGACTCGAGCCTGCTCCGCGAGTGGGAGAGCCGTCGCGATCCCGGGCGACGTCCCGCCGTCCCGGAGCCGGCCGCGGAGGCGCAGGACCGGCTCCTGCCCGAGGTCTTCGCCGCCCACGTGCGCGCCCAGCTCCACGCGCTGGTGCGGGCGCTCTCCGAGAGCGACTACGAGGAGGCCACGCGCTGGGTACGGCAAGCTCCGGACGACCCGTGGTCCGCCGAACGCTTCAAGGCGGCGCTCGCTCCCTTCCACGCCGAGCACGAACGCATCGTCTTCGAGCCCCGGGCGCGGCAGCCCCGGCACACGGTGCTCAAGCGCCGTAGCCCTCGCCACTACGAGGTGATGCAGGTCCTCGTCGATCCCGCGGACGAGAACCTGTGGTGCCTGGAGGGCGAGGTGGTCCTCGAAGAGGAGCGGCTGCCCGAGGGGCCGATGCTGCGCCTGCGACGGATCGGCACCTGAGGGCGGCGCCGGCCCGGGTTCAGGGGTGGTCGGCGACCCGCTGGCCCACGGGCTCGGCGAAGACCCGATCGAAGAGGTCGGCTCCCTGCCCGATCGACCACCAGAAGAATGGCAGGATCTCGAGGTGCCCGGTGGGAACCTGGATCCAGCGCGGCCGACCCATGGCTTCCCAGAGCGCCTCGGTGCGATCGGGTGGAACCACCTGATCGAAGCGTGCGGAGACGATCAGCGCGCGCTCGGGATCGATGTTGGCCGCGTAGGTGAGCGGATCGATCTCGAGGGTGTGGGGCCGCAGGGCAGCCAGGAAGGCCTCCCGATCCGCTTCCTCCAATCCCTCGCGTTCCTCCAAGACGCCGTCCCGGTAGCCGGAGAGGCGAGGGTCCCGGGAGTCATGGATGGTCTCCGGCAGCCCGCCCCCGGCCATGATGAACAGGCCGGCGCGGATGCGGTCGTCCATCCCCATCAGGGTCGCGGCCAGGATGCCGCCGAGGCTCACCCCCGCGGCGCCGAGGCGCGCTCCATCGACCCTGGGATGATCGGGGAACCATTCGAGCAGGCGCCGCGCGTCCGCCAGGGAGGCACGCAGGCGGCTCGCCGGAACCTCGAAGTCTCCGGGGGGATCGTGCCTCTGGAACACCCGCCGGCGTTCGAGCCGCAGGGTCGCGTAGCCCCGGTTGGTGAGCGACTTCGCCAGGGCTTCGGAGACGATGTGGGAGCCTCCCCGGATCGGGAAGACCAGCACGCCCGGGTGGGGCCCCTCCCCCGGCGGGAGCAGCAGGTGCGCACGGGCGGGCGCACCGTCGGAACCCTGGTAGTCCACCCGGAAAGCGTCGTAGTCGTCCCCCCGCAGCCAGTCGTAGAGGGTCAGGATGAAGCTGTCTTCGACGGTCTTCACCTCGGCCGGCGTGAGCGTGAGCGCTTCAGGGGGCGCCCGCTCCACCGCGGGTGCCGGCAGCAACGCATCCCGATCGAAGCGGGGGCCCGGGGCGGACGGCACCGTGGTGCACGCGCTGGCGAGGAGGGCGAAGAGGAGCAGCGAGAACTGGAACATCCGCATGGGGTTCAACCGATCAGAATGCGACCTTGCTGGCCTTCTTCACCACACCGGCCGCCGTGCCGGTGGCCTCCAGGAAGCTCGAGAAGCCCTCGGATTCGAGGATGCTGTCACCGTGGAGGGTCGAGTAGACGACGTAATCCTGAAGGTGCGGGTCCCAGATTCCAATGGCTACCGCGTTCTGGCAGCGCGGCACGACGATCATCTCCTCGAAACCCTCGCACATGGGACCGTAGACGTAGACGGGCTTGTCCCGACCATCCTGCAGGTAGCGACCGGCGAGCCGTTGAAGCAGCTTCTTGCGGTTCGATTCCACCATCGCGAGCACGCGCAGGTCTTCCTCGGAGCAGATCGGGCCGTCGGGCCCGGCATCCGCACAGATCTGCAGATACACGCGCAAGCGGCGACTCGGGTCGAGATAGGCAGTGACCAGCCGGCCGACCGTCGTCGGGTAGCTCGTGCGGAGATCCGTGACCACCGCGTTCCCGGTGCCGAGATCCGTGGCGCAGCCGAGCAGCGGGAGGCCGAGGAGCAGTGCGACGAGCAAGGGAGCGGCCAGCCGGGAGGCCAACGAGCAACGAACGCGGGACGAACGGCGGGCGCGGAACGGGTCAGCGATTTCCAGCGGCAACGGCGCACCTGGGACGGGGGGTCGGACGAAGGCGGACGGCTTCAGGCCTCCTTGATGGGATTTCCACCCACATATAGAGTAGCCGATCGAGGCGTGCAGGTGGGGGAGAAATTCCTGGGTGAGAGTCATTTTTCGCGTTCCAGATCAGCAACTTGAAGTCGATTCGCCGGCCGGGACGGGAGCTTCCGAGCGGGCCTGCGCACGGAGCAGGTGCGGCCCTTCGTGCCGATGGCTCAATCGGGGACCGAAGCCAGCCGATGTGGAAGGGGCCATGGTCTCGCCCATCCATCGACTTGCGCTGCTGCTGGTCCTCGCCACGGCCTGCGCGACGGTGCCCCCGCCCTCCGAGGCCCCGTCGTGGCCGCCGGCGAGCGAGGTGCAGCTGTCGATCCTCACGGTGGGTGACACCGGGCGCCGTCAGCACCTGGGTCCCTACTTCCATCTGCAGCGCAGCGTCGCGCGCGGTCTGGTGGCCGAGGACCGTCGGCACCCGAGCGATGCCCTGGTCCTGCTCGGGGACAACTTCTACTCCAGCGGCCTCGAATCCGATGAGCTGGTGAAGCGCATCCGGCAGAACGTGGCCGGCCCGTACTGCTACTTCGTCGCGCCTGGAGGCCCGCGGAGCCAGGAGATCGGGCGCGCCTGCAGGCTCGACGTCGAACAGCGCCACCCGCTGCCCATCTACGCGGTGCTCGGCAACCACGATCACAAGGCCCCCGAGAGCCCGAAGCTGCAGCGGGAGGCAGTGCCCCGCTTCGTGCCCAACTGGCACGTTCCCGACGGGCGCGCGGCCACCGTGGAGTTCGAGGAGGGCGTGAGCCTGATCCTCTTCGACTCCACACTCCTCCTGAAGGACGAGGACGATGCGGAGCTGGTAGAAGCGCTGCGGAAGAGCCGCGGACCCTGGCGGATCCTCGCCTCGCATCATCCCCTCGCCACAGCGCGGGACTACCCCGCAGATCGTGCCGAGGGTCACACGGGGTATCGCGAGCAGGTCCTCGCAGCCATCGCCCGTGCCGGGGTGACGGTCCAGCTGGCCGTGAGCGGTCACGAGCACAACCTCCAGGTCATCGACATGGACGGTCCGATGGTCCAGCTGGTGGCGGGAAGCGGATCGAAGGTCCGCGAGCTCAAGACCTCGAACCCCGCGGTCCGCTTCGCTCGGGACGTGGCCGGATTCGCTCGCATCGACCTGGTGGGCGGCGGCTCGAAGCAGCAGCTGGTGGCCTCGTTGTTCTCGACACGCCACGTCCCTCCGCTTCCCGCGCCCCGGCCCCGCCTGGTCGCACAGTTCGCGATCAGCCGCGAGGGCCTCAGCCGAGACATCCTCGCGTCGCCGTCGGGCTCGCCGGTTCCCATCGGAGGGCAGGTTCATGGACAGCCGTAGTCGGCGCGGCCGAGCCAGCCTCTGCGCCTCCCTCCTGGTCTGTCTGGTCGCATCGGCCGGCGCGGACCCCAGAGCGCGGGAGCCCGCCCCGGAGCCCCCTCCGCCCCACGACCAGAGCGTGGCGGGCCTGCGCGCCTATCAGCAGGCCGTGCTCGCGAGCCTCGGCGGGCGGGACCGGGACGTGCCCCTCGCGGAGAAG
>JBDLIK010000407.1:0-3987 GCA_039714895.1 Myxococcota bacterium
GCGTCCTCCACCACGCGGAGCCCCCGCCGAGCAGCGACGGCGAGGATCGGCTCCAAGTCGGCCGGGACGCCGTAGAGATGGACGGGCACGATGGCGCGGGTGCGGTCCGAGATCGCATCCCGAACCGCCCCGGGGTCCAGCGTCAGCGTCTCGGGGTCGACGTCGACCATCACCGGGGTCGCTCCGGCGTGGACCACCGCCTCGATGGTGGCGAAGAACGTCAGCGCCGGGACCACCACCTCGTCGCCGGGTCCCACTCCGCAGGCGCGGAGCGCCGCGTACAGGGCGTCGGTGCCGCTCGAGACGCCGACCGCGTCCGGAACCTCGCAGAAGGCGGAGAACTCCCTCTCGAAGGCCTGGACGTTCTCCCCGAGGAACAGCTGCATTCCGTCCAGCACGCTGGCGAACGCCCCGAGCACCTCCTCGCGGATCGGCTCGATCGAAGCACGAAGATCCACCAGCGGGATCTTCACCTTCCGCCCCGGATCGGGACGCGCGCGCCCTCCCTTCGGAGCGACTTCTGCGCGGCTTCGAGCTGACGCACGATGCGAAGCCCCGACCTTCCGTCCGTGGCCGGAGGCGTCCCGGTGCGAATCGCATCGAGGAAGCTGAGACAGACGCTCTCGAGAGGCTCGGTCTTGTCGAGATGAGGGGCCAGCATGTCGCCCACCCGGTAGTCGACCAGCGCGCGCGCTCTCTCGGGCGCGCCCGACTGAAGCGACACGCCCTTCTCGTAGACGCGGACCTTCTCGCTGGGGGCGAGGTCGTCGTAGACGATCATCTTCCTCGATCCGCCGATCACGGTCGAGCGGAGCTTCACGGGCGCCAGCCAGTTGACGTGAAGGTGAGCGATCAGGGACCCCTCGAACTGCATCGTCACGTACGCCTGACTCTCCACCGGAGCCAGGTGGCGGCTCCCGATGGCCGAGACCCAGTGGGGCTCCTGGCCGACGAGGTGGTCGATGATCGAAAGGTCGTGGGGGGCGAGGTCCCACACCACGTTCACGTCGGACTGGAACAGCCCCAGGTTGATGCGGACGCAGTCGATGTAGAGGAGCTCGCCGAGCTCTCCCGAGCGGACGATCTCGGCCACCTTCCGCACCGCCCCCGAGTAGACGAAGGTGTGGTCGACCTGGAGGATCAGGCCAGAGCGCTCCGCCAGCGCTACGAGCTCTTCGGCGGTCTCGGTGGAGTCGGTGAGCGGCTTCTCGACCAGGATGTGCTTGCCGCCCTGGAGCGCCTGGAGGGCGAGCCCCGCGTGGGTCGCCACCGGCGTGCAGATTGCCACCGCGTCGACCTCGGGGTCGTCGATCGCCTCGCGGGGGTCGGTGGAGGTGCGCACCGCCGGGTAGCGCGCCTTCAGCCCGGCCAGGACGCCAGGATCGAGGTCGCAGACCCAGCGCACCTCGGCGCTCTCGAGCGAGCTGAAGTTCCGAATCAGGTTGGGGCCCCAGTAGCCGCACCCTATGACCGCGACGCGGGTCGTCATCGAACCCGACAGTCTACCGCGTCTTGAGCTCGGCTTGGCCAAGATCCCGGCGGATGCGCGGGCCGTCCGCGTCGAGAGAGGGCGCCGGAGCGCGGCTCGCGGGATCCGGATAGCCCGAGAGCTTGATGGGATTTCCGGCGGTTCGCAGCACCCCGGCCTCCGGATCCTCGACCTCGACGATCATGTTGCGGGCCGCGACCTGCGGGTCGCGCAGCAGGGCCGCCACGTCGTTGATGGGAGCGCAGGGAACGCCCGCCGCCCCCAGGCGCTCGAGCCAGGTGGCCGAGTCCTGCTGGCGGAGAACGGCCTCGAGGCTGCTCTTGAGCGTCGCTTCGTGGCTCGTGCGCGCCTCGTTGCTCGCGAAGCGCGGATCGGTGGTGAGCTCCGAGCGCCCCAGCACCTGGCAGAGCTTCGCGAACAACGAGTCGTTGCCCGCGGCGACCACCACGTGGCCGTCCCGGGTCGCCAGGGCATCGAAGGGCGTGATCGAGGGGTGCCGGGCCCCAATCGGCCGGGGGGCAACTCCCGTGGCCAGGTAGCGAGCGATGGCGTTCTCCAGGATGGCGAGCTGGCAGTCGAACATCGCCACGTCGACGAGGATCCCTTCGCCGGTGCGCTCGCGATGGAGCAGGGCGGCGTTCACCCCTACCGCGGTGAACAGACCCGCAGCGATGTCGCCGATGGACGTACCCACCCGCGTGGGAGGAGAGTCGGGGTGGCCCGTCACGCTCATGATGCCGCCCATCGCCTGGACGACGAGATCGTAGGCAGGGCGCTCGGCGTAGGGGCCCGTGCTCCCGAAGCCCGAGGTCGCGGCGTAGATCAGGCGGGGAAGCCGTGCGTGGAGCGTCGGCCAGCCGTAGCCCAGCCGCGCGAGGGTGCCCGCGCGGAAGTTCTCGACCAGCACGTCGGCTTGGGAGAGCAGCTCCTCGAAGACGGCGCGATCCGGGGGCTGCTTCAGGTCGAGGGCGATGGACTCCTTGCCGCGGTTCACGGACACGAAGTAGGCCGAGCGGCCGTTCAGGAAGGGGCCGATGTGGCGGGCATCGTCCCCTCGCCCGGGCCGCTCGACCTTCACGACCCGCGCGCCGAGGTCGGCGAGCAGCAGGGTGCAGTAGGGACCCGCGAGAACCCGGGTCAGATCGACGACGGTGATCCCGCTGAGCGGGCCAGAGCGCGACATGCGGGGATGCTCCGGAAAGTGAGCGGCGAGTGTAGCTATAGCTAGCCCAAGACCCGTCGAGCCTGGGATGAATGGGCCGGGTTCAGGGCCCCGCCGGAGTCCGCTTGTACGACTGGTCCCCGGCGAGGCCCTGCGGGGTGAGCGGCAACGGGGGGAGGATGAACGAAAAAAAGACGAAAGTCAACTCTCCGCGAGAGCGGCCTCCAGGCTGCGTCCGCAGCTCCAGTCCGAGACCAGCGAGACGTCCCGGGGTCGCAGGGGATCCCTGCACTCGCCCGGGACCAACCGCTCGGGGTCCAGGCCCACCTGGGCGACGAAGCGCCGGCCGAGCTCGTAGCGCGAGAGCCGTTCGGGGCCTGTCAGCTGGAGGATGCCCGGTCCAAGCTCGCCGAGCGCCTGCTCGACGAGCGAGCGCGCGGCGTCCCGCGCGTGGAGGGGCGTGCGAGTCTCGTTGGTGAAGAGCACCACCGGCTCCCGGGCCAACCGGATCATGTCGGTGGCTCCCCGCCGGCCGTCCAGGCTTCGTCCGAACAGGAGCGGCACCCGCACCACGCGGCCCCCCGCCTGGCGTACGCGCTCCTCGCCGGCCGCTTTGGTGCGGCCGTACACGCCCCTGGGTCGCGGCGGATCGCTGGCGCGGTAGGGGGCCCCGTCGCCATCGAAGACGAGGTCCGTCGAGACGAAGAGCAGGGCGCCGCCCACGGCCTCCGCGAGCACGCCGGCGGCGACCTCGTTCACGGCAGCCGCCTGCTCGGGCGCGGCCTCGCAGCCCGCGAGGCTGGACAGCGCCGCCGCGTGGAGCACCCGATCGGGCCGGGCGAGCCGGACGGCCTCACGGATGGCTTCGGGGTCGGCGAGGTCGAGCAGCAGGTCCGCGCCGCTCCGGCCCGCGGTCACGCACTCCACTGTGCGCTGCTCGAGCTCCGCGACGAGGTACGCGCCCAGGAAGCCGGAGGCGCCGGTGAGGAGCACGCGCAGTCGGCCCATCCGACCCTCCTTCGCTCCTCTACGGACCCGTCGTCACCGAAGCGAGCGCCGCGCCGGTCTGCTCGACGAACGCGACGACCTCGTCGCCACTGCGCGCCAGCGTGAGGGGGATCAGACGATGCACGCCGAGGTCCGCGTAGCGCCGCACCCTGTCGAGATCCAGGCTCGGCGGCGGCGTGACGCTGATCTCGAGGGGGCCGAGCTCCGCCGGGCGCTCCACCTCCCTGGCGGCCTCCTCGAGGCCCGCTAGGGCGCGGCGCGTGGCATCGAGGTCGTGGAGGAAGCCATACCAGCCATTGCCCCGGCGAACGGCCCGACGCAGGGCCCC
>JBDLIK010000408.1:0-3982 GCA_039714895.1 Myxococcota bacterium
GCCGAACTTGCTCGTGCGCAGACCGGTGGAGATGTAGGGGTGGGTTCGCGGATCCACGTCGGGATTCACCCGAAACGCCACGGGCGCTCGCTTGCCCCGCGCGGCCGCCCGCTGATCGAGGAGCCTCAGCTCCCCCCGCGACTCCAGGTTGAACATGCGGATGCCCGCCGCCAGCGCTGCGTCGATCTCGGCAGCGGTCTTCCCCACTCCGGAATACACGATGCGCTTCGGATCCGCGCCCGCTCGGAGTGCCCGGTAGAGCTCACCCCCGGAGGTGACGTCCGCTCCGGCGCCCTGTGCGACCAGGGTACGGATCACCGCCAGGTTCATGTTCCCCTTGACGGAGTAGCAGAGCAGGTGAGGCACGTTCTCGAAGGCTTCGTCGAGCGCTCGGTAGGCGGCGATCAGCGCGCTGGCACTGTAGACGTAGAAGGGGGTGTCGACGGCCTCGGCGAGCCGCGGCAGGGGCACCTCCTCGGCCTGCAGGATCCCGTCCTTGCGGGGAAAGGGGTTCATTCGTCCACGGCCTCCGTCGGTTCCGCGGGCTCGGCTTCGGGCGGGGGCTCCTGCGGAGCCTGGGGGAACGGAGCCCAGGGGTCGGCCGGAGCCGGGTCCTGGTCGGGGACGGCCTCCGCACTCGCCGGGGCGGGGGGCAACGGACGGACCCGCTGGGGCGGCCCGACCCTCCCACAGGCTGCCAGGAGCAGCGCAGCCCCGACCAGCGCAAGCGGAGAGAGGCTCTCGGCTCGCCTGCGCCTCCCGCCGCTCACGTCGTGCTCCGCTCGAGCTGCTCGCGCTCGGAGGCCAGCTCCCGCGTCGCCCGCTCGAGGGCGCCCGCTACCTGCTCGCGCGCGGTGCCTCCGGGAAGAGCTCGCCCCTCCAGGGCTCGCTCCAGATCCACGAGCGCGGCCGCCTCGCCGGGAAACCCGGGATGGAAGGCCTGCAGGTCCTCCCGGGAGAGGGAGCGAAGATCCAGGTCCTTGTCGAGGCAGTGCGCCACCACGCGTCCGACGGCCTCGTGGGCCTCCCGGAACGGCACGCCCTCGCGCACCAGGGTCTCGGCGAGGTCCGTGGCCAACAGCAGGGGATCGCTGGCGGCCTCCCGCATCCGCCCGACGCGCACGTGCAGGCCCGCCACCACTCCGGAGGTCACCGCCAGGCAGTCGCGCAGGGTGGCGGTGGTATCGAACACGGGCTCCTTGTCCTCCTGGAGGTCCCGGTTGTAGGTGAGGGGGAGGCCCTTCATGACCGTGAGCAGGGTCACCAAGTTCCCGATGGCGCGTCCCGACCTGCCCCGCACGAGCTCGGGGACGTCCGGGTTCTTCTTCTGAGGCATGAGGCTCGAGCCGGTCGCGAACCCGTCGGGGATCTCCACGAACCCGAACTCGCTGGTCGACCACAGCACGAGCTCCTCGGCGAGACGCGAGAGGTGGACCATGCAGATGGCGCCGGCCGCCAGGAACTCGAGGGCTCCGTCGCGAGAGGCCACGGCGTCCATACTGTTGCGCGCCGGCTCCTGGAACCCCAGGGCCGCGGCGGTCTCCTCCCGGTCGAGGGGAAGCGTCGAGCCCGCCAGCGCCCCGGCCCCCAGCGGGCAGGCAGTCAGCCGCTGCTCCAGAGAGGCGAAGCGTGCTGCGTCGCGACCGAACATCTCCACGAAGGCCAGCCAGTGATGGGCCAGCCGCACGGGCTGGGCGCGCTGCAGGTGGGTGTAGCCGGGCAGCACGGTATCGAGATGCTCCCGGCCGCGCTCGAGGAGCGCTTCGCGCAGCTCGACGAGGCCCAGCCGGGCCGCCGTCGTCACATCGCGCAGATAGAGGGCCAGGTCCGTGGCGACCTGATCGTTGCGGCTGCGGCCGGTGTGGAGACGGCCGGCGTCCTCCCCGCACTTCTCCCGCAGGCGCGCCTCCACGTTCATGTGGATGTCCTCGAGAGCGGGGTCGAAGGGAAAGTCTCCCCGCTCGATCTCCTCCCCGATGGACTCGAGCCCCCCGACGAGCCGCTCCACGGCGGAGGCCTCGAGCAGCCCCGCGCCTCCCAGCATGCGGGCGTGAGCGATGGAGCCCCGAAGGTCGTAGCGAGCCAGGGCCCGGTCGAAGTGGACCGAGGCGCTGAACCGCTCCACCAGCGGATCGGTCCCCTCGCGGAAGCGGCCTCCCCAGATCCTGCTCGTGCTCATCGACTGCAAACCTTGGAAATCAAACAGATTTTCTCAAGATTAGCACTTCGATCCGGAGGCGGCTCTCGAATCGCATCCGGACGCAGAGGCTGCCCTCGCCGCCCGGCCGGTGCCAGCCTGGGCCCCTGCTTGGCAGAGCTTCCCGTGCTTTGCGAGCCTCCGAGCACCGGAGGGGGGGTCATTGGCGCGTCGCACCACCAGAGGCGGCACGCGCAGGTCGGGGCGCAGCCGCAAGAGAGGCTCGTCCGTGCGTCTGTCTAGCCTGCCGCGACCCGTGCGCATCGCGGTCTGGGTGCTGCTGTTCGCGGGCTTCGTGGGGGGCTTCCTCACCGCGCGCACGCTGCTGCGGCTGGATCAGCTCGTGGTGTCGCGGTTCGAGGGCCGGATCTTCCAGGTTCCGTCGCGGGTGCTCTCGGCACCCACCATCCTCTACCCCGGTCTCGACTGGAAGCACGTGGACCTGCGCGGAACGCTGGTCCGGCTGGGCTACCGCCAGGTCCAGCAAGACAGTGATCTTCAGCCCGGCCGCTACCGGTGGGACGGCTCCGAGGCACGCATCTACCTGCGCGCCTTCGAGCACCCGAGCCGGCCCGAGCCTGCCCGGGACATCGTCCTCGCAATGCGTGGGAGTCACATCGAGCGCATCACGGATGCGCGTCGCGGGCGCGAGCTCGGAGCGGTGCTCCTCGAGCCCGAGCTGGTGGGCTCCTACTACGGCCACGACCGGGCCCAGCGCGAGCTCGTGCGGATCGAAGCGGTCCCGGCGTACATGATGGATGCGATCATCTCGGTGGAGGATCAGCGCTTCCACTCCCATCCGGGGGTCGATCTACGACGCATCCTGGGCGCGCTCGTGGTCAATCTGCGCTCCGGTGGCATCCGCCAGGGGGGCAGCACCCTCACCCAGCAGCTGGTGAAGAACTTCTTCCTGACCCCGGAACGCAGCCTCCGCCGCAAGCTCCAGGAAGCCGCCATGGCCCTCATCGTCGAGGCCCGTTACGACAAGGACGAGATCCTCGAGAGCTACCTGAACGAGATCTATCTGGGACAGCGCGGGGCCACCGCAGTCCACGGGGTCGGGGAGGCCTCGCGCTTCTACTACGGCAAGTCGGTCCGCAACATCGGCGTTGCCGAGGCGGCGCTCCTCGCCGCCATCATCCAGAGCCCCAACGGGATCTCGCCGCATCGGGCTCCCGAGGCGGCCGTCAAGCGGCGCAACCTGGTGCTGTCGTTGATGCACGAGCAGGGGCGCATCAGCGATCGCGAGCTGGAGCGTGCGCTGGGCGAGCCGCTGCGCCTGGCCACGATCACGCCCGAGCCGCGGGAGGCGCGCTACTTCCTGGACGCACTGCGGCGCCAGCTGCCCGAGTTCTACGGCGAGGAGGAGCTCTTCAGCGAAGGCATGCGCATCTACTCCACCCTCGACCTGCGCCTGCAGAAGCTCGCCGCCGCGGCCCTGCGCGACGGCCTCTCGCGACTGGAGCGCGGTCATCCGGAGCTCGCCGAGGGCGAGGACTCGCCTCGCATGCAGGGGTGCCTGGTCGCACTGCGTCCCCAGACCGGAGAGGTGCTCGCGCTGGTGGGTGGGAGAAGCTACGGGGAGAGCCAATTCGACCGCTGCATCCAGGCCCGGCGCCCCGCCGGCAGCGTCTTCAAGCCCTTTGTCTACGCGGCTGCGTTGGAACCCGTGCGGGGTGGACCCCAGGTCACCCTCGCCAGTCGTCTGGACGATGGGCCCCTCACCGTGTCCACGCCCACCGGCGAGTGGCAGCCCGCCAACTACGACCACGAGTTTCACGGGCA
>JBDLIK010000409.1:0-3979 GCA_039714895.1 Myxococcota bacterium
CGCGAGGAGGTTCAGTGCTGCGTTCAGCGACGGGAGCCACGAGAGGTCCACGTCCGTCCGGCCCTCCCTACCACCGGGGGTCCTCGGCGTTCAGGATGTTGGGGACCCAGCGCTGCTTCTGCTGGTCACTCCCCCAGCGGAGGATCATAGTGCCGATCTGCCAGAGACCGTTGGTGTCGTAGATCCCGCCCGGTCTGGGCCAGCGGGACCGGGCGGCCGGTCTTCGATGTGGTACCCCCTCTGGGGCCGGTACGAGCGATGTGGATCCCCGCGCAACGGTCGGAGTTCGACGAGCGAGGCTTCGTCCGTCTTCGTCATGTGTTCTCGCGGGCCGAGGCGGCGGCCATGGAGGAGCGCCTCTGGGCCAGCTTGAATCGGAAGCACGGTGTGCGCCGCGACGATCCCAGCAGCTGGAAGATCCCGCTCGGCGCCGGCCTGCGGCCGCTTCGCACCCACGCAGTCTTCAGGCCCATCGGCGGGCCCGCAGTGCTCGGCGCGCTCGATGAACTGATCGGCGAGGGACGCTGGCAGGAGCCGAAGCACTGGGGGCAGTTCCTGGTCTCCTTCCCAGTGGCAGAAGGCGACTTCAGCCGGTCCAACTGGCACACGGACTTCCCGTACTTCCTGCCCCGCGACCGTGTGGTCGGGGCCCTCGTCTTCAGCTTCGTCGGCGAGGTACCCTCGGGGACCGGCGGCACGCTGGTGATCGCCGGCTCCCACAAGGTCGTCGGCCGCTTCGTCGGCGCGAACCCGCATCTGCGCAAGGTGAAGATGAAGGTGGCGCGTCAGGCGCTGATGAACAGCGACCCGTGGCTGAAGGCGCTCGGAGCCGAAGCCGACGAGGAAGGCTGGGTCGGGCGCTTCATGGCCCGAGAGCACGCCATCGCGGACATCCCCGTCCGGGTCGTCGAGCTGACCGGCGAGCCCGGCGACGTCGTGATCGGCCATCCCTGGCTGCTGCACACTCCCTCGCCCAACCGCGGGGACCGGCCCCGCTTCATGCGCGTGCAGCGCATCCGCCCGGCGGAGCAGGCGCTGCCGCCGCAGTAGGACTCCGGAAGCATGCGAGGTGCGGCGCGCGCGGTCCGGCCCGCGCGCTATCCTGGATGCATGCCCGGCCCCTGTCGCCCACCCATCTCGGTGAGCCCGGTCCTCGACGATCCCGGGGTCGTCCGAGAGCTCCTCGAGCAGACCGCCCCCCACTACCCCGTGCAGCGCTATTTCGCGAGCGCCGCGGAGATGCGCGCGCAGTCCGGCCCGGGGGAGCTGATCATCGCCCCCAACTTCCGGGGCGACTGGGCGACCGCCGAGCAGCGCGTGCCCGGACTCGAGCCCATCCTCGAGAATCCCCGCTTCCTCGCAGCCGCGGCGCAGCTCTTCGGCAGCGAGCTCGTCCAGCCCTGGGGCGTCTACAGCAACATCACCTGGCAGCTGCCCTTCGACCAGGGCAAGGGCCACACCGACGTGCCCGCCTTCCTGGGCGTCGACCGGACGCGCTACCCCACCTGGTTTCTCAGTGTGATGGGCCACTCGGGACTCTTCGAGGAGGAGCGAATCGAGATCGCCACCGCGGTCTCCTGGTTCTACCAGGGCGAGGATGGTGGCTTCTGCTACTGGCCCGACGGGCCGGACCGGCCACCCCGGGTACACGAGGGCGACGTCTACAACACCGCCTTCGTGGGCGACAACGACCGCATGTACCACAGGGTGCGCCCGGTGGGGACCCGCGAGCAGGGTCTGCTCATGGGCATGACCCTCGAGACCCGCCTCGAGCACGATGGCCATGACGCCTGGGCGATCCGCCAGGACGGCGAGACCCGCGCCGAGATGAGCTTCGGCGACCTGCGCGTCAGCGTCTCCTGGAAGGCCTATGTGTATCGCGACGCGGAACAGAGGCGGAGGCACGAGCAGGGCGTGGGGGCGCTCGGCCTCGACGCGGTCCTCGACCGCTTCACCCGCGACCTCCAGGCGCGCGGCCTCGGGTTCGACCTCCCGGCGGATCCACTGCACGAAGAGCCCTTCGTCGAGCTTCTGACGAAGACCTACGTGACCGTTCCCAGCGTCTTCGACAGCTGACTCGGCGCACCTATACTGGGAGCCGGAGGCGCGCCATGTCCGCCGCAGACCTTCCGGCCCTCGACTTCGAGGCGTACCACCGCGAGACGCTGTCTCGACTCCTCGCCGACGGACGCGGGGCCGAAGCCAGTCGCGCCGCAGGGCGCCTGGGAAGCCTGGCCGTGCGGCTCGAGGAGGGGGGCGCTTGGACCTACCGGCCGCGGGACGGGGGTCTGGATCTGGTGCCCGGCGACGAAGACGCCGACACGGTGATCGAGCTCTCCCACGAGATCTGGCAGAACGTGGTGCACGAGCTCGACGCTCCGGCCGGCCTCCTCTACGGCCAGCGCGCTCGCTGCCCACGGGGCAAGGCCATCGTGTTCGTGGAATGGGAGCCGGCGCTTCGCTGCCTCTACAACGGTCGGCCGGTCTACGATCCCGAGGACGTGCACCTCTGGGACCGCCACGGTGCTCCCCTGGATCCCGAGCAGACCTTCCGGCTCGATGACGATCCCGAAGACATGGCCCACTTCCTGCGAACCGCCGGCTACCTCTTCGTGCGCGACGTCTTCGCACCCGAGGAGATCGCAGCCTTCCTCGAAGAGGCCCGGGAGCTGCGGGGGGAGGCGCGCAAGGGAGACAATCTCTCCTGGTGGGGCAAGAGCAGCGCGGGAGAGGAGGTCCTGTGCCGCGTGACCCGGGCGGGCGCGAAGCCCCGGCTGCACACCCTCCCCACGGACCCGCGCATCGTCCGGCTCAAAGACCTGGCCGACGAGCCCCTCGAACACCGCAGCAAGGGCAGCTCCGAAGAGGGCGTCAGCGTCATCTACAAGAACCCGGACATGGCGGAGGGGCTCTCGGACATCCCCTGGCACCGGGACTGCGGCATGGGTGGACACTCCATCCTGTGCCCGATCCTGATCTTCTCGACCTATCTCACGCCGGCGAACCCGGAGACCGGCGAGCTCGAGTTCCTCCCCGGCTCCTGGGACAAGGGCTGCGGCCCCATCGACCCTGGCCACCCCCGCGCGCCCCGGGGCGCCCACTTCGACGCCCGCCCCGGCGACGTGACGCTCCACTACGGCGACACCATGCATGCGGCCCCGCCGCCCGCTCGCAGTGACCTCGAGGCCTATCGCATCAGCGCGGTCACGGGCTTCACGCGTCCGGGGGTGCGCCCGCACCGCGGGCGCCACTACAACGAGGTCCTGCACCGCCGGGAAGACGGCCAGGTGGAGCATCTCTCCAAGGTGGCCGAAGAGGCCTAGTGCCCGGCCGCCCACAGTCGATTGGAAGGAACCCGATGGCCTCGAACGCAGCGCCCAGCGATCCCCTCACCCAGCTCTTCTCGTCGCTGAAGCCGCCCGAGACCGCCGAGGACATGCGGCGGCTCCTCGACACCTTCGCGGGCTTCATGAACGCCGATGCGCCAGAGGTCGCTGCCCTCCACGAGGCAGTCCCGATCTCCGAGGGAGTCAGCGCCGACGTGATCGTGCCCCGGGGCACCGGCCCCCACCCGGTGCTCGTCTACCTCCACGGCGGCGGCTGGATCTGCGGCAGCCCCCGCACCCACCGCAAGCTGGCCTGCCGCTTCGCCGAGGCCGGCCAGCTGGTGGTGAACGTGGACTACCGGCTGGCGCCCGAGCACCCCTTCCCGGTCCCCTTCGAGGACTGCGTCTCCGCCGTGCGCTGGGCGGCCCGGGAAGCTCCCCGCTGGCAGGGCGATCCCTCGAGGCTGGCCGTGGGTGGCGACAGCGCCGGCGGCAACCTCTCGGCGGCGGTCGCCGCCGCCCTCGCAGACGACGAGGCGCGGCCGCGGGCCGCGCTGCTGCTCTACGGCGTGTTCGACTTCGGCGCGCTCCACCGATTCGAGGTTCCCGCGCAGTTCGCCGAGACCCCGTTGGCCGGCCTGGGCCAGAAGATG
>JBDLIK010000410.1:0-3975 GCA_039714895.1 Myxococcota bacterium
GGAGAGCCCCGCCTCGATCCTGCTCCTGGGCGCGGCGGTCGAGGCCCCGCTCCACGCTGTCTCTCAGCTCGCCGTCGGCTTCATCCTGTTCGGCATCGGGTCCCAGTTTCGCTTCCCGACCTTCCGGCGCGTCGGACCGAGGGTGCTGGTCCTCTCCGGCCTCGAGATCGGGACCACGGCGCTGCTGGTTGCCGTCGCGGTCTTCGCCGGCACCGGCGACTGGCGCCTCGCCGTGATCGCGCCCGCCCTCGCCGTCTCGAGCGCTCCCAGCGCCACCATGGTGACGCTGCGGGAGGTCGAGGCCGAGGGACCGACCTCGCGCTGTCTCCTCCTCTGCGTCGGGCACAACAATCTCTTTGCCCTGCTCGCCTTCCCGCTGCTCCTGGCGTTGGCTTTCGGGGGAGTCCACGCCGGGGCGGCGACCCTGCACGCCCTCGGGGCGATCCTCGGCGGGGCGGCCCTCGGGCTCGCGGCCGCGGTGTGGCTGGAGTCGATCACCGGGCGCCGCGAGCTGGTGCTGCTGGGGATCATGATCGTGGTCGGGACGCTGGGGTCGGTCCACTGGTTCCAGCCCGGATCCATGGGGCTCGGCATGCTCGGCTGCTTCGCGGCGGGCATGGCGCTCGCGAACGGCTCTCCCCACTCCGAGCCGCTCTTCCGCTACCTGGAGAACACCGTCTATCCCCTCTACGTCCTCTTCTTCATCGGTGCAGGGCGCGACCTTGAGATCGGAGCGCTGGGGCAGGCCGGAGCGCTGGGACTGCTGTTCATCGCCGCCCGGGCCACCGGGAAGCTCGCCGGCGCCCGTCTCGGTCTGCGCGTCGCCCGGCTGGAGGAGGCCTTGCCGGCATCGATCGGCTCAGCACTGCTCTGCCAGGCCGGCGTGGCGCTGGGACTGGTGGCTGCGCTCGAGGCGGCGGCCCCGGAAGCCACGGCCGACCTGCGCCAGGTGGTGGTGGCATCGGTGGTGGTCTTCGAGCTCATCGGACCCTGGCTGGTGAGGCAGACCGCCGTGCGGGCGGGAGAGGTGAAGCTCGCCAATCTGGTCCCGGTGGCGGAGGCCACCGGCTTCCAGGCGCTGCGCTGGGTGTTGCTCGAGATCCGACGCAACCTCGGGTCGCTTCGCGCGGACGTGCTCTCGCCGGAGGGAGCGCCTCGGGTACGCCACGTGATGCAGCGGCGCCCCCAGACCATCTCCGAGGCCTTGCCCTTCGATCGGGTGCTCAAGGCCCTGGGCGAGACGGGATCGGAGCTCCTACCGGTCCTCGATCCGGAGGGCCGCTTCCGAGGTATCGTCTCCTACGACGAAGTGAAGAACACACTCTACGATCCGATTCTGCGCGGCCTGGTCATCGCGGGCGACCTCACCACGGCGGTGGAGGACGTGCTGGCCCCGGACGCCACCCTGCCCGAGGCGCTCGAGCTGATGGACCAGCACCGGGTGCATGCCTGGCCGGTGGTGGAGGGCGAGCGCCTGCTGGGGATGGTGCGACGCTCCGACGTCTACGGCCTCATGCGCCGGAACGTCTCCACCCGCTGACTCCCGAAGGGTTCGTCCCTGCTGCAGTCGCGCGAGTCCGCAGGCAGATCCGCAGGAGCGTCTACAGCTCTTCTTCAACCACCAGCTGGTGAACATCCGCATCGAAGTCGAACAGACCGAGAGCCTGCTCTTCGGCCTTCTCCCGCGACTCGGCAGCCAGACCGAACTCCAGGATGGCTCTGACCTGGAACTTCTTGAGACCGGCAGCGTCCGCGGCCCGGCGCAAGTAGCGGTCTTCGATCTCCTGGAGCTTCCGCAGACGCTCGTAGCCGCTGATGGAAACATCCTGCCGGATGGCATCCATCTCCGCTTCCATCTCCTCGGCTTCAGGCTCGGAGAGAATGTTCCGCTCGCTCATTGACTTCTCCTGTTCGCGAACCGCGGGCCAGCTGGACTCATCGGAGAGACGCAGGACCCTCTTGACCCGCAGTCAGGAGGGAGGGCACCTCATTGGCCTCACGGCTCCGCTCCATTTCGGCGTGACCAGGCCCAGCGCTAGAAGGTGTATCGCACCCGGAGGAAGATCTCGTCCCGCTCGCGAATCAGGGAGAGCCCCCGGTCCACGTGGGCCTTGTAGGCCCCCTCTCCCACCCGATTTCCGGTCAGGATGGGCGTGAGAGCCGCGGTCCGCTCCTCGGTGCGGCCGCTGAAGATTGCGACCCCGAAGCTGGCCGAAAAGTTCTCGGTGAAGCGATATCCCACCGATGGCAGCACGGCAGACGAGTTGGAGCGGAAGTCGTATACGAAAGTGACGCCCGGGAGCAGGCGATCCTGAAAGTAGCCCGTCGAGACGCTGAGGATGGCCAGCGCGCTCCACGGGCCGGCCGTCGCCATGCTGTTCTCGTAGTCCTTCAGGTAGCGCATGAACCACTGGCTGGTGATGAAGAAGGTGCGGTTCTGGTTGAGGAAGTTGATGAAGGTCGGCCGGTCCACCGAGATCGTGAGGTTGAACTGGTCGGTCTCACTGATGCCGTCGAACTCATCGGCATTGCCCGTAGGCAGGTTGGGGATCCAGGTGAACTCCATGCCCCAGTTGGTCTTCGTCATGTCCTCGGCGAAGTCCATGGAGAAGCCGAGCACGTTGCGCTTGTTGAAGCGCAGCACTACCTCGGAGCCCGAGGACCAGACGAAGTCGCGTCGACCGAAGGTGCCATTGCCCCCAGCGAGGACGGTATTGCGCTGCACCCCCATGACCCCACCGAGCGCCTGAATGGTCCCGCAGGCAGTCGGGACGTTGTAGGAGCAGCCGTTGGTGCGGAAGGCGCCGATCAGCGTGGGATCTCCCTCCTCGGGGTTGTCGATCAGGCCGTCGCCGTCGTTGTCGACTCCGTCGCTGACGGCGAAGGAGGGGTTCGTGCCATCGAACTGGATCCTGGAGACGTACTTGGGCTCTGCGAAGCCGTCCCCGTTCTCGTCCGTGGGGATCGGAAACGGGACCCCGGGGAAGTCGATGTCCTCCGGCGGTGCGGAGAGACCGACCAGGGCCATGGTCGCGTTCCAGGAGGCGACCGCCAGCTCGCTGCGGAAGAACTGACCCGTGAAAGGGTGGCGCCGCGGCGTTGCTGGATGGGTGTTCGGGTTCGGGCCCGCGGAGGTCGTCGTGCCGTCTTGGAGCGCGTCGTAGTCGCCATCGAAGATGTCGCGCTGGTCGATCGGATTCGGAGCCAGGCCCAGGATCTGGTCGAGCGTATCCGGAGCCCCCCGGATCTCGACGAGCCCGCGGCAGCCGGGCAGGACGTAGAGCTGCCCCTCGTAGCGGGTGCAGACGGGCCCGCCCTCGAAGCCGACGGTCCCCGGCTGGATGAGCGTGGCGTCCGTGGTGAGCACGCTCCCGGTGGGCCCCACCGGCGTCCCCTCTATTCCCAGCAGCGACTGGAGCAGGACACTCGCCTCTGCGTTGAGCAGATCGATCCCGTGCCCGTCGCAGAGCGTTCCGTAGAAGGGTCCGCAGCCGAACAGGGCCTGCTGCTCGTCGGTGAGCACGCCCTGGAGCCCGACCCGATAGAGGGCGGCCGAATCGACCGGCGTGGGGCTGAGCCCGAACGCCAGAGCGTCCGCCTCAGTCGTGGGCGAACCGTCCGTATCGATGCCTCCCGCAGTCACGTCGTTGGACAGAACCTGCAGCGGGTTGCAGAGCGTGCCCGTGACGGCGAGGGCGGCCGTGCAGGGGGGTACAGCCCCCGTCGCGCCGAGCAGGCCGGGGAACACGAGCTGAGTGGAGTCGCCCGCGATCAGGTTCGAGACCGCCGTGGCGATGGTGGCGCCGCTGACCACGTTTACACTGTTGAAGACCGACTGGGCGCAGGCCGAGCGGTCGAGGCTCGAGAAGCCGATGCTCGTGGCGCAGATCATGGCGAAGATCTGCTGGTTCGCCGAGTGGAACTGCAACGAGTTCCGGGTGGGGTCCAGCGCGGTCGGATCGACGCCATTGACCG
>JBDLIK010000411.1:0-3955 GCA_039714895.1 Myxococcota bacterium
GCGCCCGTCCACCAGGAACGCCACGCGATCGCAGAGCTCGTCGGCTGTGGCCATGTCGTGGGTGGTGAGGAAGACCGTCGCCCCGCGCCCGCGGTGCTGCAGGATCAGGTCCTTGACGCGCCGCGCGCTGACCGGGTCGAGGCCCGTCGTGGGCTCGTCCAGGAACAGCAGCCGCGGGCGACACAGGATCGAGCGGGCAAAGCTCAGGCGCACACGCATGCCCTTCGAGAAGCGGTCGACGCGCACGTCGGCTTGCTCGAGCAGGTCCAGCTGCTCGAGCAGCTCGTCCGGATCCACGGTCTCGCCTTGATACAGCGAGCCGAAGTAGCGCAGGTTCTCTCGCGCCGTGAGGCGGCCATAGTGGACGGGGAGCTCGAAGCCGACCCCGATCTGCTCGTAGAGATCGGAGCCCCAGTCGCGCACCTCGCGTTCGAGGACGCGTACCTTGCCGCTGTAGTCGTGCAGCAGGCCGGTGAGCACCTTCTGGGTGGTGCTCTTGCCCGCTCCGTTCGGTCCCAGGAACCCGAAGACCTCGCCGTCCTCGACCGCGAACTCCAGCTCGTTCACGGCCGGCGCCTTCGCACCCGGGTACGCGAAGGCCAGCCCGCTCACCTCGATCACGCTCGAAGGGTATCGAACGGCGTGTCCAGTGCCCGGTCCTAGCGATGGCCCTGGGATCTCCCGCCGTACGGCCTCCGGTCAGCCTGGCGGGCTGGCCCCGCCTCGAGCAACACGTTCCGCATCACTCATCCAGGTCTCGGTCCGCTGAGGCTCCGCAATCCCGCGAGCGCTGCGAGCATCGCCAGCCCCAGCGCGCGCGAGCTGGGCTCGGGCGCCGGCACCGAGAGCTGCGGCTGTCGGGCCAGGCGGACGCCGCACCAGGCGCAGCTCGTATCTGCGTTGGTGAAGTTGCGACCGTCCGCGGCGGCGTCACAGAAGCCCGGGTTCCCGAAGGAGCCCCCCCGGATGACGGCGAGGACGGTGCCCCGCGGCGGCGCCCCGACCCCGCCCGAGGAAACCTCGCGGGTCTCGAGGATCTCGAAGAGGTTGCCGGTGGTGTCGCACAGGCCGTAGGCGCTGCGGCCGGGATACGCACAGACGTCCGTGGCAACGCCCAGGCCCTCGGTGATCGGACACTCGCAGTTCCAGTTCTGGGGCACCGGGGGTGCGCAGAGGTTGGTGTCCTCGGGGCGCGTCGCGAAGCCGGGGGGGAGGCCGCGGGGGAGCGCCTCGCCCCAGGAGAAGCGCGAGTAGGTCTGGCTGGCCGGGTCGTAGTACGCGGCCTTGTACCACTCGTCCTCGTTGGCCACGAAGTAGCTGGCTCCGGCGTTGCGCTGCACCCAGGGCGGGTTCTGCCCGAGCAGCGTGTAGGCGCCGTCCTCGGTGCTCGCGGCGTCCTGAGGACCCACGGGCTGGCCATTGTGCATCCAGTTCGCGTACCGGAACGCGTCGAAGAGATCCACGAAAACCGCCGGACGTTGGCCGAGTCCAGGCGCCGCGAGCGCATAGCTGTAGCTCGGGTGCAAGCCCGAGCGGACGATCTGTGGCTTCATCCAGCGGCCCCAGAGGACCTGGGGGTCGGAGGCCGCCACCGCGTTCAGGAACGCCAGGTACTCCGCCACGGTGACGTTCGCCTCCTGGATCTCGAAGGCGTAACCGACACTCCCGAAGCCCGTCTCCGGGCAGCCCGCGCCCTGGCCCGGGACGCACCGGTGGTTGCAGCAGAGAATGGGAAGCTCGAGGCTCGGTGGATTGTCGATCGCGTCCACCAGGATCCAGGCCGAAGCGTGGATGGGGAGGCCCGCAATCAGCAACGCGAGGAGGAGTTGTCGCATCCGGCTCTCCGGGCCCGGCCGCGCCGAGGCCCGGCGGGAGGATCGACCCGTTCGCCGGTCCGGTCCGTGACGCGGATCGCGAAATCCGGAGGCAGGGCGCCGGCAGGAGAGCGGCATCCCGGACGCAGAGAGGGTGCGCATCCCCGGGCGCTCTCAGCGCAAGCGACGGCCCCGCGTCAGCTCGAATCCGAAGCCGCCCCTGCTGTAATATGCATTCCGCTCGGAGATCAAGCGCCCTGGAGGCCTACGATGAAGAAGGTCGGAATCGCGATCGGAGCTGTGGTCGGCCTGTTCGTGCTCCTGCTGCTCGGCCAGCTCGTTGCATCCGAGTCGGGGGAGGTGTTGGTGCTCGAGACCCTCGACGCCGAGGGGCAGCCTCACGAGACGCGCATCTGGGTGGTGGACGACGCGGGCGCGATCTGGGTGCGCGGAGGCTCGGACGCGGGTTGGGTCGGGCGCCTCCTCGTGACGCCCGAGATTCGCGCGGAGCGTGCGGGCCACCAGGCTGCCTTCCGGGCGGTTCCCGACCGGGACCCGGCGGCGAGGGATCGGGTGAACGCGCTGATGCGCGAGAAGTACGGCTTTGCCGATCTCTTCATCGCGGTGAGTCTCGGGGATGCGGACCGCGAGGGCGCGCTCCCGATTCGACTCGATCCGAGCTGAGTCGCCGCGCTGGAAGCGCCGAAGGCCTTCAACGCCGTGATCGCCTCGACCCTCGCGGACGGCTGCTAGCCTTGCAGGTCGTTCCAGGAGGGCACCATGGGGCAGGCTCACGTATCGAAGAAGATCCACGTCGAGGCGCCGATCGATCTCGTGTTCGAGCGCGTCGTGGACCATGACGCCATGAATGACTGGCCCGGCATCACGTCGTGCCGGCTCGTCCGGGAAGGCACGCCGCGCAACGGGCTGGGCGCCGTCCGCCAGGTGAAGGCCCGCGGGCTCACCCTCCTCGAAGAGATCGTCCACTACGAGTCGCCGCACCGCTACGACTACCGGATCACGAAGGGTCTCCCGGTGGACCATCTCGGTAGCGTCCGGCTCTCGCCGACCGAGGGCGGCGTCGAGCTCTCCTGGGAGGTGCGCATGACCAGCCGCTGGCCGCTCGTGTGCGAGGTCGTGGGCCACCTCCTGGCCAGGGGGCTCGACGAGGCGCTTGCGAAGTTCAAGGCCGAGACGGAGCGGGTGGCGGCCGGGAGCTGAGGCCACTGCCGGGATCGGCCTCTCGGCGCCGCCTACCCTCGCGATTCTCGCCCCCTAGGATAGGGTTCGATCTCATGGCTCGTGTGCTGATACCGCTCCCGGATCAGGATTTCGACGTCACTGAGGTCGCTGTGCCCTGGCGAACGCTCAAGGACGCCGGCCACGAGGTGGTCTTCGCGACCGAGGAAGCCGGCACGCTGCCGGCGGGAGATCCGCGACTGCTGACCGGCGTACTCTTTGGACAGCTGGGAGCGGAACCCGAGCCCAAGCGGTTCTACGACGAGCTGACGGCAGCACGCGAGTTTCGATCCTCGGTCGGGTGGCGAGACATCGAGCCGGGAGCTTTCGACGCGCTGCTGCTTCCCGGAGGCCATGCGCCCGGCATGCGCCAGTACCTCGGTTCGTCGCTCCTGCACAACAAGGTGGCGGCCTTCTGGGCGCTCGAGCGGCTGGTTGGCGCCATCTGCCACGGGGTCCTGGTCCTGGCCCGCGCCAAGGAGAACGGGTGCTCGGTCCTCTACGACCGACAGACGACGTGTCTGCCGAAATATCTCGAGCGGCTCGCCTACTACTCGACCGCCTGGAGGCTCGGAAGGTACTACCGGACGTACGCCGCCTACGTGGAAGACGAGGTTCGGGCCGCGTTGCGCCAGCCGACGCGGCAGTTCCAACGCGGGCCCATCAGCTGGGGAGCCAGAGACTCCCAGGCGGATCTGTCGCCTTCCTTTGTCGTGGAAGACCGAAACTATCTCAGCGCGCGTTGGCCCGGGGACGCCTACGCCTTCTCGCGCCGCTTCATCGAGAAGCTCGACGGCGCGACCCGGTCGCATCGGACCGCTCAGAGCCCCGCACGCGGGGGAAGTGACGCTGGGTGCGGTTGGCCAGCGCCACCAGCGAGAGCATGACCGGAACCTCGACGA
>JBDLIK010000412.1:0-3923 GCA_039714895.1 Myxococcota bacterium
CGCTGGCGAGATCGAGCTCCAGCACGTCCGAGTAGTCGGCCTCGGGACTGTCCTTGGTGCGGAACAGCCCCTGCTCCTTCATGTACGCCTCCACCCGGGCCACCTGGGCTTCGCTGCGCCCGGAGAGGCGCAGATAGCGCAGGGTCTCTTCGTCCACCGGAAACAGGCCGCAGGTGGCGCCGTACTCCGGACACATGTTGGAGATGGTGGCGCGGTCCGCGAGGGTGAGATGGTCGAGCCCAGCGCCGAAGAACTCGACGAACTTCCCGACGACGCCGAAGGCGCGCAGCAGCTCGGTGACCCGCAGCACCAGATCGGTGGCCGTGGTGCCCTCCCGCAGCTCGCCGCGGAGGCGCACTCCCACCACCTGGGGGATCAGCATCGAGACGGGCTGTCCCAGCATGGCGGCCTCGGCCTCGATGCCCCCCACTCCCCAGCCCAGCACGCCCAGGCCATTGACCATGGTGGTGTGGGAGTCGGTGCCGACCAGCGTGTCCGGGTAGGCGCGGGGCAGCCCGCCCTGCCCCGGCAACCCCTCGCTCCCGAAGACGACGCGCGCCAGGTATTCGAGGTTCACCTGGTGGACGATGCCCGTGCCCGGGGGCACGACCTTGAAGTTCTCGAAGGCTGCCTGGCCCCAGCGCAGGAACGCATAGCGCTCGCGGTTGCGCTCGAACTCGCGCTCCACGTTGCGGGCGAAGGCATCCGACGAGCCGAAGACGTCCACCTGCACCGAGTGGTCGATCACCAGCTCCACGGGCTCTCGCGGATTGATGCGCTCCGGGTCGCCACCGAGCTCCGCCATGGCGTCGCGCATGGCTGCCAGGTCCACCACCGAGGGAACCCCGGTGAAGTCCTGGAGCACGACCCGGGCCGGGCGAAAGGCGATCTCCCGCTGGGGCACCGCGGCCGGATCCCAGCCCGCCAGGGCCTCCACGTCCTCGGCCGTCACCGAGCGACCGTCCTCGTGGCGGAGCAGGTTCTCGAGGAGCAGGCGCAGCGAGACCGGGAGGCGGCCGGGGTCGAGACCGCGTTGGGCCAGGACCGCCAGGCGGTGGATCTCGTACTCGACGCCCCCCACGCGCAGCCGACCGCGCGATCCGAAGCTATCCATGGCCCCTCCCTGCGATCCGGCCGCATCCTTGCGGGGCGCGAGCGTAGCTCAGCGCCGGAGGGGATTGGCGCCCTAGCTCACGACCTCCATCCGACCTCCGGGCCCTTCGACGACCTCGCCGATCACAGCCCGGGCAAGCGCGCCGCGCGCCGCGAGGCCGGCGAGCAGCCGCTCCTCGCCCTCCGGCGGCACCGCGATCAGCAGCCCGCCGGAGGTCTGGGCGTCGCACAGCAGCCAACGGGTGGCCTCGTCGACGGCGGAGTCGAAGCGCGTGTGGGGCGCCACGTAGTCGTGGTTGCGCTTCGTGCCGCCGGGCAGGAGTCCCTGCTCGGCAAACCCGCGGGCGAAGCCGAGCAGCGGCACCGCGTGAGCCCGAAGCTGCGCCGCGCAGCCCGATGCGAGCAGCAGGTGATGGAGGTGACCCAGCAGCCCGAAGCCCGTGACGTCCGTGGCCGCCCGGGCACCGGCCTCGCGCGCGGCGTCCCGGGCTCCGGCGTTGAGTGTCGTCATCACCGCCACGGCCTCGGCGAGCTCCGCCTCGCCGAGGCGGCCGCTCTTGATCGCCTGGGACGTCACGCCGAGGCCCAGAGGCTTGCTCAAGACGAAGCGATCCCCGGGGCGGGCACCATCCTGGGCCAGGGCGCCCGCGGGGTCCACGGTGCCGATCACGCACAGCCCGTACTTGAGCTCGGGGTCGATCACCGTGTGACCGCCGACGATGGCGCAACCGGCCTCCGCGGCCTTGTTCCGACCGCCGCGGAAGATGTCTTCCAGCACCGTCGCGGGCACCCGATCCTCGGGAAAGCCGCAGATGGCCAGGGCCGCCTGGGGCTCACCCCCCATGGCATAGACGTCGGAGAGCGCGTTGGCGGCGGCGATCGCCCCGAAGGTCTCCGGGTCGTCCACGATGGGCGTGATGAAGTCCACCGTGAAGACCAGGGGTGCGCCGGATTCCGGACGCAGCAGGGCCGCATCCTCCATGGGCGCGGCGTTCGCGTCGACCCACGGATGATCGAAGGGTGCAATCCTGCTCAGGACCTGGACCAGGTCCTCCGCACCGAGCTTGCGGGCTCAACCGCCCGCGGGCACGAGCGATGTGAGCCGGATCTTGCTCACGTCTCCCTCCTCTGATGGCGCCCGAAGGCGCGGGGGTCAGCCGAGTTCGCGATGGGTGGGCACCGTCAGGCGCTCGATGGGGATACCGTGCGGACACGCGCCGGCGCAGGGCGTGGCCGTGCAGCTGAGGCAGGCCGCGGCGTCCCTCGCCAGGAGCGCGTAGTCGCTGCGGGCCAGCTCGAGATCCCCGTAATCCTGGGCATACATCCGTGTGCGCAGCACGTCGGAGATGGGTACGCCGGCCGGGCAGGCGTCCGCGCAGGCGGAGCAGCCGTAGCGACACTGGGTGTCTCCGTGGCGCGCCAGATAGCGGCGGAGCAGGCTCACGTCGGGAGTGCCAGGCGCCGCTCCCGAAGCCGCCACGTACTCGTCCACCCGCTCGGGGCTCTTCATGGTGACGATCAGCGAGTCGACGTTCGGGGTCGACAGCACCCAGCGGAAGGCGGCCTGGGCGAAGGTGGCTCCGTTCGCCTCCCAGGGACGCATGTCGTTCAGCTTGGCGCCCATCAGCGTCTTCATGGCCACGACGCCCACGTCCTGGGACCGGGCCCGGGCGAGCATCCGAGGCAGCTCGGGCTGGAGGGCGATGAAGTCGAAGCGATCGAGGAAGCGCGACGCGAAGCCGGGATCCTGGCCGAAGTTGAAGGCCACCAGGATCACGTCCACGAGGTCGTGGTCGAGAGCGTATTCGAGGCAGGCGGCCAGTCGCCCGCCGTGGCCCGACAGGCCGGAATAGCGGATCTTCCCCTGCTGCTTCGCCCGAGAGACGAACTCGGCCCACTCCGGGTTCTCGAGGCGGGCGACGTCATTGACGGCGTGGCTGAAGTAGACGTCGAGTCGGTCGGTCTGCAGCCGGCCCAGGCTGCCCTCGAGGGCCCGCATCAGCTCCGTGCGAGAGCTGGTCGGCCTCGTCTTCACCTTGCTCACCAGGGTCACCCGGTCGCGGTGCCCGCGAAGCGCCCGGCCCAGGGTCTCCTCAGAACGCCCTCCCGTGTAGCCGGCGGCGGTGTCGAAGTAGGTGATGCCGCGATCGAGGGCGTGCTGGACCAGCGCCTCGTCGCCCGAGAGGCGGCTCGAACCGAACCCGATGTCCGACACCTCGAGTCCGGTGCGCCCCAGGCGCACCTGCCGGCGGATGCGGGGGGGCTCTGCGGCGAGCGCTTCCACCGGCGCCAGGGGCAGCAGCCCGAGGCCCAGTCCCGCCGCCGCGCCCTGGCGGAGGAACTCCCTGCGGTGGAGTCCGGCGCGACGCTGGAGATCTCGCATCCCGGAAGCCTCCCTTCGGGGACCCGCGAACCCTCCCAGCATAGGACAGCGGCGCCGCTTGCCAGCCGCGCGCCCTGCAAATAGCATGTGAGGTTCTCCATCGTCCTCAGCCGGAGGTCCCCATGAGGCGCTTCATCCACCACTTCGAGCTGGCTCGCGACAGCCGCTTCGTCCGCCAGGAGAACGTGCTGGCCACGGCCCTCTCCACGCTGCCCGACGACGTGGATGCCATCGTCGCCACCTTCGAGCAGTTCGACCCGATGATCGCCAAGAGCGTGAAGGGAACCGCCGCCGCGCCCCTCTACGACGCCTATGGACCGGCCTTCGGACTCGTGACCCTGAACGAGCCGCTGCGGCCGGAAGATCCGGCCGCGGACACGAGGCTGAAGCTCCGCATGCACGGCATCTTTACGGGCGAGCTCCAGGC
>JBDLIK010000413.1:0-3923 GCA_039714895.1 Myxococcota bacterium
CCTGACTGGGGCGGCAGGGCGCGCCCCACCCCGCGCAGCCAGCAGGTCGTGAACCCCAATCCGCCGTCGCGGATCTCGACGTCCGTGCGCGAGAAGAGGCGCTGGTAGCGCCCGACGTAGCGCTCCAGATCCACCTCCGCCTCGGGGTCCGGCTCGGGGAGGGGCGGTAGGCTCACCCCCGCCAGCACCCCGAGCACCTCTGTGAAGACGTCACGGTAGAGCTCCGACGGCGAGCCCCCGTTGGTGAGCAGCGAAACGGCCAGATCGTGCTCCGGGAGGACCCGCAGGAAGGAGAACTGTCCGATGGTGCCGCCGTCGTGGCCGAAGACGGGGGTGCCCCAGTCGAAGAGCTCGAAGCCGAGACCCCAGGCGTCCGCGATGCCTGCCCAGGGCAGATCGACCTGCTTCTCGAGCATGGCCCGGGCCGAGCGCTGGGAGAGGACCTGGCGGCCATCCGCTGCCCGGCCGGCATCGAGGTGCAGCCGCGCGAAGCGCAGCAGATCGCGCGCCGTGGCGAAGGGAGTGGCTCCGGCGGGCCCGTTCGACGGGTTGAGGCGCCAGATGGGCGCGACGACCATCTCCTGGGTCTTCGGATGCGCCAGGTGGCCGACGGCGGCGCGGTGCAGGATCGCCTCCTCGGGGTGGGTTCCCATCTTCTCGGTGCCGATGGGGCCCAGCAGGTAGGCGTGCAGCGCCAGGTCCCAGGAAGTTCCGCGCATCTTCTCGACCAGGCGGCCGAGCACGGCGAAGCCGGCGTTGCAGTAGGAGAAGAGCGCCCCGGGTGGATGCAGCTGGGGCAGCGCCCGCATGGCCGTGATGTAGCGCTCGACGCAATCGTCGCCGCGGCCCGTGTCCTCGAAGAAGTCGCCGTCCATGCCGCTGGTGTGGGTGAGCAGCTGACGCAGGGTGATGGAGAGGGTCGCATCCGGGTCACCGAGCTGGAACTCGTTCAGATAGCTCAAGATCGGTGCATCGAGATCGATGCGGCCCTCGTCGACGAGCTGCATCACCAGGGTGGCGGTGAAGGTCTTGGTGATCGAGCCGATCTGGAAGACGGAGTCCTCCGTCGCCTCGACGCCCGTCCGGAGATTGAGGACCCCCGTGGCGGTCTCGAAGACCTCCTCGCCCTTCATGACGGCTAGAGAGGCGCCGGGCACCCGGTGCTGTTTGGAGCGTTCGGTCAGGAGCGCCGGAAGGTGGTCGAGTCGGGAGGGGAGTGACATGGACCCATTCTAGTCCGTGCGCCCCGGCCCCGCGCCCGACCGGGAGAAGGGCTCGAAGCCTGGCTCGGAGGGTTCGGGTACTATCAAGACCGAGTTCGCCCGGGCGCTTTGGGAGAACGAGCGCATCCGGCGGGCGTCGGAGGTGGACGCTGCCCTCCAGCGCATCGGGGAGCCCGACGAGATGGCCGGTGCCGTGGTCTACCTGGCGAGCCCTGCGTCGTCGTTCGTCACCGGACAGACCCTGGTGCTCGACGGCGGCCGGCTGCTCTGACCCATGGCGCGAGTCGCCCTCAGCGGCGCGGCGAGCGGGATCGGCGCCGCGCTGCGCGCCCGCCTCGAAAAGGGCGGCGACGAGGTCTTCGGCATCGATATTCGCGATGCGGATGCCATCGCCGACCTCTCGACTGCTACGGGCCGTCGGAGCGCCATCGACGCAGTGGACCAGCGCTTCGGAGGAGCGCTCGATCGGCTGGTTCTGTGCGCTGGTCTCGGCGGTCACGTCGAAGACCACGCCCGGGTCGCCTCGCTCAACTACTTCGGTGCGGTGGAGCTTCTCGATGGGCTGCTGCCGCGCCTCGCCGGGGGACGCGATCCCGCCGCGGTGGTGATCGCTTCGAACAGCGCCCAGCTCTCCCCCGAGATCGAGCGCTGGCCCCTGGTGGAAGCGCTGCTCGAGGGTGACGAGGGAAACGCCCGGGAGGTCGCCAACGCGAGCAGTGGGCAGGTCGTCTACATCGCCAGCAAGAACGCGCTCGGGCGGGCGGTGCGCCGCCGCGCCAAGGCCTGGGGAGAAGCCGGGGTGAGGCTCAACGCCGTCGCCCCCGGGACCACTCGCACACCGCTGCTCGATGCCGGTCTGGCGGAGCCCGGCGCGGGCCAGGCGATCCGCAGCTTCCCGGTTCCTTTGGGTCGCTGGGCCGAGCCCGACGAGATCGCGTCTGTGATCGCGTTCCTGCTGGGCACCGAGGCCCGATTCGTCCACGGCTCGGTGTGGTACGTGGACGGCGGCAGCGACGCCATGACCCGCCCGGACCGCTTCTAGCGGGCGCCGGGGAGGCCTGCGCGGATGCGGCGGGAGAAGTCCGGGTCGGAGCCGGCGGCCTGGGCCTCCTCGACGATGTAGCTGCGCCTGCGAAGCTCCTCGAAAGGGAGGCTGGTGTCGATGGTGCCGCGCAGGTAGCCGAGCTCGTCCAGGCGGCCGTTCACCAGGATCCGCCAGTTCCAGGGGTTGCGGGCCGCTACGTGCTGGACGTGGGTCCGGATCGTGGTGGTGCAGTTCTGGGTGAGGGCGTTGTACCAGCGGGGGCGTTCCGCCAGGCGGTTGATCTCTTCCAGATAATCGAGGAGGACGGCACGCGCTGCCTCCGGCGGGGTCTTCAGGCGATAGAGGTAGACGTCCTCGCCCCGGTGGTTGGTGCGAACGCCGATCACGTCCCGCTCGTCGGCCACCACGTAGTAGAGCTCATACTGGCGGAAGAAGCCGAGCAGGGCCGAATAGGACTCATGGCTCTCCTTGCGGGTCTCGATGGAGATGGCCAGCGGCGGGCCGTCCTCGAAGTCCCAGCTCACGATGGTGTGGGCGATCCACGGGGAGCCCCAGTAGGAGAAGAAGAAGTCGGCACCGCGCAGCTTCGAGAGATCGAAGCGTCGGGTCTCCCAGATCTCCGTGAAGTCTTCCTCGGAGCGGTATTCGAAGTTGCGCACGTTCTCGATGGTGACGAGGTCGCCTTCGATGTGGGCCACCGGCGGGCGGGCCACCGAAGGCTCCCAGATCCGATCGTTGCGAGGCGACAGCGAGAGCCACCAGGCCAGCACCAGCGCGTCCGCCAGGGCCAGAGCCATCAGCGTTCGGCGGAGGGGCCGCACCCACCCGAGCAGAGCGATCACCACGGTCGCGAAGGCCACCGCCGCAGAGGTGGCGAACGCTCCGGGTGCCGGCCCATCGATCCACAGCGCCGCCGAGCCCCAGGCCGCAACCGCCAGCAGCAGCGCCAGCAGCGCGCGCTCGAAGAGTCTCATCACGTCCCGACCCGTCCCGAGGCCATACTAGCCCGCATCATTCATCGCATCTCGATGCCGCTCACCGGTTCAGCCGGGGACGACGCCATGGCGGTCCTCCTCAAGTGCGCACGGGCCGCGGCCCGTGCAGACCCAACAGCCGTCGGGCCACCCGGAGCGTGTCGCGCCGATGGATCTCCAGCTGCTCTCGACTCAAGGGACCGAGGGGCAGATGCGACACGAAGCTCGGCATGCCGGCCACGAAGAAGATCGTCGAGCCGACGATCGTGCTGCCGAAATGGATCGGGTCGCTCGTGATGGGCTGGAACACGCCCTGGCGCCGGCCTTCGGCGAAGGTCTCGTGGAGAAGCTCGAGGAAGGGACGCGCCAGGCGGGTGAGCGCGTCCGAGCCCTGGCCCTGGCGGCCGGACTCCCGGAGCAGGAGCTGGGCGGTCGAGGGACGCTCCCAGACGTAGTCCACCCAGGTGGAGACCGAGACGTAGCCCCGGGCGGCGAAGAGCGTCTCAGCGGCAGCGAGGATGTGCGCGCGGGTCTCCTCGCCTCGGGGGCGCGGGGAGCTGTCGGAGCGGGCGGGCACTGAGTAGAAGCTCACTTGCGAGTCAGTAAACGATCAACCGAGTCGAAATTTCGAGATATTTCAAGGGCTTCCGGGTCGAAGCCAGCCGTGCGGGCGGCTGCCAG
>JBDLIK010000414.1:0-3920 GCA_039714895.1 Myxococcota bacterium
GCTCCGCCGGCGAGGCCGGGGCCGCGTTCGTCGGAATCAGCCCGCTGCACTTCCTCTGGAATCGCGACGCCGATGTGAGCCCCTACGCGCCGGTGAGCCGGCTCTACCGGAATCCGCTCTACCTCGACGTGGAAGCGATCCCGGAGCTGGCGAGTTGCGAGGCTGCGCGCAGGCGGCTCCACGACCCGGACTTCCGGTCTTGCCTGGAGAAGGCCCGGGAAGCCGAGCTTCTCGACTACGAGGGCGTAGCTGCTCTCAAGCGGGAGATTCTGGAGCCCCTACACCGGACCTTTGTGGCGCTTCACCAGGATCGCTCGACGCCACGCGGCCGCGCCTACGCGAGCTATCGCGAGCGCGAGGGCGACCTGCTCACGGACTTTGCTACCTACCTGGTGTTGGCCGAGCGTTTCTCAGCCACCGCAGCGCGCGACTGGTGGCAATGGCCCCTCACCTACCGGGACCCGCGCTCTCCCGACGTCCATTCCGTTCGCGAGCAGCACAGCGAGGAGGTGGACTTCCACTGCTACGTCCAGTTCGAGCTCGACCGTCAGCTGCGAAGTTGCGCCCACGCCAGCGAGCAAGCGCGCCTGCGGGTGGGACTCCTCCAGGACCTCGCGCTCGGATCGACGGCCGGAGGTGCCGACGCCTGGATGTTCCAAGGGCTCTTCGCCTCCGACGCGCGGATGGGCGCTCCTCCCGACGAATTCAATCCGGCCGGCCAGGATTGGGGCATGCCTCCGTTGGATCCGCGGCGGCTCCGCAACCAGGCGTATGGCTACTGGAGCCAGCTTCTGCGGGCGTCGTTCGCCCACGCCCACGCGCTCCGGATCGACCACGCGATGGCGCTCACGCGTCTCTACTGGATCCCGTCGGGTCGCCCCCCCAACGAGGGGGCGTACGTGCGCTATCCGGCGCGGGACCTGCTAGGCATCCTCGCCCTCGAGAGCCGGCGCCACGGGGCTCTCGTAATCGGAGAAGATCTAGGGACGGTGCCGCGAGCCTTCTCGGCCCAACTCGCGCGGTGGGGAATCCTCTCGTGGCGCGTGCTCTACTTCGAGCGCAGCGGGCGCGGGTTCCGCCCGTCACGTTCGTACTCGCACCGGGCTCTCGTCACCGCGAACACGCACGACCTCGCGCCGCTGGCCGGGTTCGTCCTGGGTCGAGATCTCGAGCTCCAGCGCCAAGCGGGCGTAATCGAGAGCGACCGCGCCCTGGCCGACGCCCAGAGCGAGCGTCGCGAGTGGTGCGGTGCGCTCGCTCAGCGACTCCGCGCGGAAGCCATTCTCGGGGAGGGGAAGGCGCTGCCCCCTCCCCCAGGGCTCTGCGCAGCGGTCAGCGCCTTCCTCTGCAGGACGCCCGCGCAGCTCGTCGGGATCGCGCTCGACGATCTCGCCGGCGAGACCGAGCCGGTGAACCTGCCCGGCACGAGCCACGACCGCTTTCCCAACTGGAGACGACGCATGGCGCTACCGATCGATGCGCTCCGATCGGACCCGAGAGCACGGGAGGCGCTGCGCGCTGCTTCTCGGCGATCTTCGGGAGGCCCGCCGATCAGAAAGTCATGATTCCTTCCGAACTGAAGTTTCTACAATCCACACGCCGCGCCCCCAGATCTGCCCCAGGCTCGGAGCCGTGCGAAGCTCGCATTCTGGCGAGCGGGTGCAGCTGGGCCGGTAGCTACGTCGGCACGTAGTCCCTCGCAGGCTCGACCCGCGGGACCAGCACGCGATCCACGATCTCCGACCACGCGTAGCGGCGCGCAGTCGCGCGCCCGGCTCGGCGAAGCGCGCGGGCTTCGTCCGGACACCTCCGCAGACGGTCGAAGAGCGTCATGAACTCCATGGGCTCACCGGTTTCCAGGACGAGTGCGTTCTGGCCAGGTACGGCGTAGTCCTCTCCCGTGTTGCCCGTGCAAGCCAGCCCTCCACTGGCCATCGTTTCGAGCCCGACGAGGCCGAAGGGCTCGTGGCCGCTATTCGCCAAGACCGCGTTAGCGCCACGCAGCAGCACGCGGCGGCTTTCCGCATCGACGCGCGACCCGAGATTCACGACGTCCGCGACGCTCGCGTCGTCGAGGGCCTCGAGCAGACCTTGCGCTCCAGGCCGGGTCCAGCTCCGGTCGACCACATGGAGCCCTTTGGCGAGCGCGGCCTCGAGCACCTCGGCGCCGTGGGGCTCCGAGCCGCCGCGCGCCAGCAGGAGCGGCCGCCAGCCGTGACGCTTCATCTCCCCCACCGCTTCGATCGCGGCGAGCCAGCGCTTGTCGGGGTCCCAGCGGGCCATCTTGGCCACGACGGTGCGTGCGCCGAAGCGCCGGCGCAGCAACGCCACGGCGGACCGGTCGGGAGGCTCGAAGGCGTCGGGGGGGAGCCCGTTGGGAACCACCACGGCTTCCACACCTAGCTCGCGCATCCGATGCTTCATGTACCGGCTCACCGTCGTGACGGTGGCCACCCGAGAGAGCTGGGCCCACGGCACGAGATCGAACCCGAACGTATTGTTTGCATTCCAGAGGATCCGAACGCGGTCCCGCGCCCTCTCGTAGCGCAGGAGCCAGTGTAGGTGAAGGACGGTGTTGGCGGTCTGCCACTCCTCGGCGAGAACCACGGCTTTGCCGCCTGTCGCCAGATGCGGGAGAAGGATCTCCCTCGCGAGGTAGGGAGGGAGCGAGGCGGCGAGTTCTGCCTGCTTCCCGTAGTCACCGTCATACACGCCTTCGGGGTGAAAGCGACTCACCCACTGGCACCAACGGTGAAGGCGGACTCCACGCCACTCCTCTTCGGGAGGGCGGTCGGGATCTCCGATGAACCACAAGTGGACCTCGTGACCCAGGGCCAGGAGGGTCTGACCGAGCCCTTCCACCCGCGTCGCGAGACCCCCGACGCGCGAGTAGGGATCCGGCCCTTCGAACGAGAGGATGTGGAACTGCATGCGAGGGTCTCCGGGTTGCTGCGATCGACTCCTGTGCAAGCCCCATGCCGCGCTCTCCATCTGCCACAATCGCCTCGGACGCGCGGTCCCCCTTGCGGGAGAAGGGGACAAGAGGCCTCAGGCGTGTCCCAGCTCGAGCCTCGAGCCTGGGACCGGTTAGAATCTCAGGGGGGGGCAGAGTCCGGTGCCGAACAAGACCCGCGTCGCCTACTTCTCGATGGAGATCGCCTTGGAGCCGGGGATTCCCACGTACGGGGGCGGCCTCGGAGTGCTGGCCGGGGACACGATCCGCTCGGGGGCCGACCTCGGCGTCCCGATGGCGGCAGTGTCCCTGCTCCACCGGCAGGGCTATTTCCACCAGCTCCTCGACGCCGCCGGCCAGCAGACGGAGGAGCCCGTGCGCTGGGCAGTCGACGACTTCGTCGAGCCGCTGGAGCCCCGCGCGGAGGTCACGATCGAGGGGCGAACGGTTCAGCTCCGCGCCTGGCGCTACCAGGTCACGGGCGTCCGCGGCGCCGAGGTGCCGGTCTACCTGTTGGATACGAACCTTCCAGAGAACGCGGAGCCGGACCGAGCTCTCACGGGATCCCTCTATGGAGGCGATGCCCGCTACCGGCTGTCGCAGGAGGTCGTCTTGGGGGTCGGCGGCCTGCGGATGCTGCGGGCGCTCGGCTACGAGCGCATCCACCGCTTCCACCTGAACGAAGGTCACGCGGCTCTCGTTGCGTTGGCGCTCTTCGAGGAGATACGTGTGAGGAGTGACGATGGGCAATGCGATCCCGACTCGATCCTGGAGGAGATTCGAGACCACTGTGTCTTCACGACCCACACGCCCGTTCCGGCCGGACACGACATCTTCCCGGCAGAGCTCGTTGAGGCACTGCTCGGTGGCGACCGAACGACCCTCCTCACCGAGTTCGGCCAGCGCGACACGCTCAACCTCACCGATCTAGCGCTGCGCAGCGCTCGCTTCGTCAACGGCGTGGCGA
>JBDLIK010000415.1:0-3917 GCA_039714895.1 Myxococcota bacterium
CGTGGACGCATCCTCCGATCTCGCAGCCACGTTCGAGCGCTGCGCGAACGAAGCGAAGGCGTACTTCGGCTCGTCCGACCTCTACGTCGAGCGCCTCGTCGAGAACGCGCGCCACCTCGAGGTCCAGATCCTCGGAGATGGCAAAGGGTGCGTGGTCGATCTAGGCGAGCGCGAATGCACGCTCCAGCGGCAGCACCAGAAGGTCATCGAGCAAGCGCCCTCCTGGGGGCTGGACCCCGAGGTGCGGGAGTCCATCCTCGATGCAGCCCGCCGCATGGCGGCATCGGTCGACTACCGGAGCCTCGGGACGTTCGAGTTTCTGCTCGACCGCGACGCTGGCGTTGCCTTCTTCATCGAAGCGAACCCACGACTGCAGGTGGAGCATACCGTCACCGAGTCGGTCACCGGGGTCGATCTGGTCCAGGCCCAGCTCCGCATCGCGTCCGGCGAGAGCCTGGAAGAACTGGGGCTCGCCCAGAGTCCTGCTCCGAGCGGCCATGCCATCCAGCTGCGCATCAACACCGAGACCCTGACGGACCAGGGCATGGCGCTACCGGCCGGCGGCACCCTCGGCCGGCTCGCGACCCCCACGGGCCCGGGCGTTCGGGTCGATACCCACGCCTACACGGGATACACGACGAGCCCCCACTTCGACTCCCTCCTCGCCAAGCTGATCGTCCACACCCCCGGCGACCATGCGGCCGCCGTGGCCAAGGCCCGAAGAGCCCTCGACGAGCTGCAGGTCGACGGCGTGAAGACCAATGCGCCGTTCCTGTCACTGCTCCTGTGCGACGATGCAGTCGTCAAGAACGAGGTCGACACCCGATACATTCCGCGCCACGCCGCTCGCCTGAACGCGGCACTGGCCCAGAGCGAAGTCACCGGGGCCTCGAACGATCTCGCAGGCGCGCGCGTGAACGCGAGCGATCCCCTCGCCGTCTTGAAGCACGGCGGAGCAGACCCCTCGGGCGCCCAGTCCGCGGGGGGCCCCGAGATCCCTGGGGCGCTTCGGGCGCCCATCCAGGGGACGGTCGTCAGCATCGACGTCGCTCCAGGAGATCGGGTGGCGGCGGGCTCTCCGGTGCTGGTGATGGAAGCCATGAAGATGGAGCACGTCATCGCCGCGGCCGAGAGCGGCACGGTGCACGAGATCCCGGTCGAGGTGGGGGACGCGGTCTATGAAGGGGCGATCCTCGTCGTCATCGAGCCCGGCGAGGTGGACGCCTCCGCCTCGAGCGCGGCCCAGGCCGTCGACCTCGACGCGATCCGCCCGGATCTGCAAGAAGCCATCGATGCCCACGCCTTCGGACTCGATGAGAACCGGCCCGCCGCCACCGAGAAGCGCCACGCCAAGGGTCACCGTACGGCGCGGGAGAACATCGCCGACCTGATCGACCCCGGCTCCCTGCGCGAGTACGGCTCGCTCGCCATCGCAGCGCAGCGCCGGCGCCGCGAGGTCGGCGACCTGCAGCAGAACACGCCCGGTGATGGGATGGTGGCGGGTATCGCCAGCATCAACGGCAACCTCTTCTCGGGCCACGCCGCACAGGCGGTGGTCATGGCCTACGACTACAGCGTGCTCGCCGGCACCCAGGGCCTCTACAACCACTTGAAGAAGGACCGCATGCTGGAGATCGCCCGGGAACAGAGGCTCCCAGTGGTGCTCTACGGCGAAGGCGGTGGTGGACGACCCGGCGATACCGATGGCCCGGGCGGCAGCGGCCTCGGCTGCCTGGCCTTCCAGTACATGGCCGAGCTCAGCGGCCTGGTCCCCCTCGTCGGCATCACCAATGGCTATTGCTTCGCGGGGAATGCCGTCCTGATCGGTATCTGCGACGTCGTGATCGCCACCGAAGGTTCCAACATCGGGGTGGGCGGGCCCGCCATGATCGAGGGCGGCGGGCTCGGGGTCTTCCATCCCTCGGAAGTCGGGCCCATGGACGTACAGGTTGGAAACGGTGTCGTGGACATCGCGGTCCGGGACGAGGCCGAGGCGACGAGGGTGGCCAAGAAGTACCTCGCCTTCTTCCAGGGTCGCACCGAGCCCGGCGTCATGCCCGACCAGCGGCTGCTGCGGTCCGCCATCCCGGAGAACCGGCTGCGCGTCTACGACGTGCGCCGGGTGGTCGAGATCCTCGCCGACGAGGACTCCGTGCTGGAGATCCGTCGCCACTTCGGCCACGGCATCGTGACCTCCTTGGCGCGCATCGATGGACATCCCATCGGCATCGTCGCCAACAACCCGCACCATCTCGCCGGAGCCATCGACCGCGACGGGGCGGACAAGGCCTCGCGCTTCATGCAGCTCTGCGACGCCTTCGAGATCCCCTTGCTCTTCTTGTGCGACACTCCGGGGATCATGGTCGGCCCGGAATCGGAGAAGGAGGCGACGGTTCGCCACGCCGCGCGCATGTTCGTCACGTCGACCAGCGTCACGGTTCCCTTCTTCATGATCGTGATGCGCAAGGGCTATGGCCTGGGTGCCCAGGCCATGGCAGGCGGCAGCTTCAAGAACCCCATGTTCAGCGTGTCGTGGCCCACGGGCGAGTTCGGTGGAATGGGCCTCGAGGGTGCGGTCAAGCTCGGCTTTCGCAAGGAGCTCGAAGCCGAGCAAGACCCTGCAAAGCGGCAGGCGCTCTACGAGAAGATGGTGGGCCGAATGTACGAGATCGGAAAGGCCGTGAACTACGCGCCGTTCTTCGAGATCGACGACGTCATCGATCCGGCTACGAGCCGCGAATGGATCCTCGCCGGGCTCGCGAGCGCGCCGCCGCCCACCCCGCGGGAGGGCAAGAAACGCCCCTGCGTCGATACCTGGTGAGCTCGAGCGCCGCCCTTCGCTGGCCAGACCCTCCGCCTCCAAACGGCCTGCCCTGCGTCAACGCGATCGGTGCCGGGCAAGGAAGTCCTGGATCAGCCACTGAGAGATACTGACCCTGCCCGGGAAGGTGGGGGGCATGGCGTCGGCCCGGAACCAGCCAGCGTCCTCCACCTCGACCCCATCCACGCGGATCTCTCCATCGGCGTAGCGAGCCTGAAAGCCCAGCATCAGCGAGTGCGGATAGGGCCAGGGCTGGGAGCCGAAGTAGCGGATCTCGGCGACCTCGACCCCGGTCTCCTCTCGCACCTCGCGGACGACCGTCTCCTCGACGCTCTCGCCCGGCTCCACGAAGCCTGCCAGCACGCTGTAGATGCCGCGCGGGAAGTGGGGCGAGCGGCCCAGCAGGATCTCCTCCTCTCGCTCCACCGCCACGATCATCGAGGGTGCGAGGCGCGGGAAGTTCGAGAGGCCGCAGCGAGGACATCGGCGACAGCGCTCCCGAGCACTCGGCTCCGTGCGCTCACCGCACGCTCCACAGAACTGGTGCGTGCGATCCCATTCGACGACCTGCACCGCACGGCTCGCGAGGGCGTGGAGCTCGGGATCGAGCCGGCCGTAGAGCATGCGCAGATCGCGGAAGTCCAGCTCCTCGGGGGGCTCGGAACCCTGGGCGACCTCAGCCGAGAAGCAATGCGCCTCGCCGTAGAGGCCCAGATACTGGGTACGCACCGGGCGCAGCCCCAGCGCCTCGATGCCCTCGAGGGGGCGGAGCATCCGCTCTGGGTGGACGAGCAGCTCGCGGCCTCGGAACACGAACCACCAGGCGGGACCCTCGACGGTCTCCGGCGGCGCGGCCGCCGGCATGAAGATGGACCTCGGTCCGGACATCGACTGGAGCGTAGCCGAGTCAGGGCCCCTGGCCCGCCATCCTCGCGGGGGCGGAGCGGGCACTCACTCCCGCCCATCAGATCCCGCGAGCCCTGCCCTTCGTGCTGGTTGCGATCGTCTGGGTCTCCGGGCTTGGGGCAGCAACAAGGTCTACACCGACACCCTGGGCGGCGTGCCACGCATCGTGGACTGGATCTCGGCCATGCTG
>JBDLIK010000416.1:0-3909 GCA_039714895.1 Myxococcota bacterium
CTACGATGTGGCGCTGGTGCAGGAGGATTTCGCCCACCACCCCGTCCTGCGAGCGGCGGTCGATCACACTGCCATCCTCCCGGGCAACGAGGACTCGGGCCTCACCACCCTGCTTCGAGCGGATCCGAAGCAGGTGGTGGAGATCGAGCGCATCCCCTACGGGAGCTGCTCGGGCTGGCTGTGGGGGGCGAGCGACTGCTTCGCCGAGAAGGGCTTCCTCCGGGTGCGCGTCGCGCTGGCGGATGGGGCCCTGATCGATCTCGTGAACACGCACCTGGAGGCCGGCGATGGAGAGGCGGACCACGCGGTGCGCGAGCAGCAGGTGGCCCTCTTGCGCGAACGCCTGCAGCCACGCGATGGGGCGGCGCTGGTTCTGGGCGGGGATCTCAACCTGCAGTGGGACCGGCCTCGAGACCACGCGCTGCTCGAGGCGCTGCGCAGCGACCTCGGCCTGACGAACACCGGCGCGCGGCCCACACCGGGCTCGCCCTGGGACCGCATCGATTACCTCTTCTATCGAGAGACGCCGCAGGTTGCCATCGAAGTGGTCGAGGCGGGAATGGCCGAGGAGTTCGTGGCCGAGGGTGAGCCCCTCTCGGACCACCCCGCGCTCTTCGTGCGGCTGCGCGCCTCGAAGCGGCAGCCTGACTGACACAGCCCCCCGAACACGGGCCCTAGAGCGTGGTCGAGATGCCCCCGTCCACCGGGATCACCGCCCCCGTCACGTAGGCCCCGGCCCGGGAGGCGAGATAGATGGCGATCCCCGCCATGTCTTCGGGCTCACCGATGCGACCGAGGGGACAGGAAGCGCGGATGGCATCGCCGAAGCGCTCCAGGGTCTCGGCCATCATCTTGCTCTCGAAGGGGCCCGGCGCCACGGCGTTCACGGTGATGCTTCGCGGCGCGAGCTTGGCGGCCAGCACCCGGGTCAGATGGTGCAGGGCCGCTTTGGTGGACGAATAGCCATAGGTCTCGAGACCCGGCACGTGGAGGCCGTCGATGGAGCCGATGTTGATCACCCGGGCGGGATCCCCGGGCCTCGCCGCGGCCTCGAGCTGCGGCAGGAGCGCGCGGGTCAGGTGGAAGGGCCCCTTCACGTTGGTGGCCCAGAGCTTGTCGAGGGCCGCGTCCGGGTGCTCCTCGAGGGGCGCACCCCAGTTGGCCCCCGCGTTGTTGACGAGGACGTGGAGCTCCTGCTCCTGCTCGCCGACGGCCTCGGCGAGCGCCCGACAGCCGGCCTCGCTGGCGAGATCTGCGGCGATCCCGACGCAGCTGCCGTGCTCCCCGAGCTGCGCCGCCGTCTCCTGGCAGGCGCTCTCCTTGCGGGACGCCACGTAGACCCGGGCGCCCGACAGGACGAAGCCCCGGGCGATCATGAGACCGATGCCCCGGGTCCCCCCGGTCACCAGAGCCACCTTCCCTTCGACCGAGAAGAGATCCTTCACTGCGTTCCTCCCGGCGACTCCCGGGACGGGTCGGCCCCCGTCGCCTCCTCCCAGGACTGGCGAACCGCCGAGTCCCGATCGATTCGAAAGACGAGGGGAACGCCGATCGTCCCGAAGCCTTCGTCGGTGGTGAGCTTCGCCTGGGCGAGAGTCTCGTCCAAGGAGAGGCCCGCCGCCGCGGCGTCGCTCCCCACCTGGAGGAGCTCGCGCAGGAAGTCCTGGAAGGCGCGAATGCCCGCGGCGTCGGTCAACGGACCATGACCGGGGATCGCCTGGTCGAAATCCAGCTCGAGCGCCCGATCCAGGGTGGGGATCCACTCGCGGATGGAGCCGCCGGCTTCCGAGTCGATTCTCGGGTAGCGGTGCCGGAACAGCAGGTCGCCCATCACGATGACCCGGTCCTCCACCAGTACGGTGACCAGGTCGCCGTCGGTGTGGCCGCGGCCCAGGTGGTGGGAGCGTACGGTCTTGTCCCCGAAGCGCAGCTCGTGGACGTCCTCGAAGGTGTCATTGGGAAGCGTGGCCGCGGCCTCTCCCTGCCAGTAGCGGGCGTCCACGGCCCGCAGGTGCTCGAGGGTGCGCGCCGTGGCCACGACGTGGGTGCCAGGCGCGAACCCCGGGTTCCCATGGGTGTGATCCGCGTGGTAGTGGGTGTTGATCACCGCCTGCACCGGCCCCCCCGCCAGCGCCTCCGCCGTCTCGCGGATGCGATCCCCCTGCATGCGGAAGTTCATGGTGTCCACCACCACCGCGCCGCGTTCCGTGCGCAGCACCGCGACGTTCCCCCCCCAGCCCTGGAGCATCCAGACGTCCGCGGTCACGGGGATCGCCTCCAGGCTCTGCACCCCCGTGTAGACGTAGATCGCGCCGACCCCGAACAGGACGACGAGCCCACCGAGGGCGACGAACAGGATGCGCCTCATGGATCCCTCCGGGCACCTTGTGTACCAGGATGGCGTCCCTCGCGCAGGTTGGGCGGCACCCCCACGTAGCGGGCTCGGGGCCGGATGAGCGAGCGCTCGCTGTACTGCTCGAGGGCGTGGGCGACCCAGCCCACGGACCTCGACACGCCAAAGAGGGTGATGAGGGCGCCGGACGGCAGCCCGAGCACGTGGGAGAGTGCGGCCAGGACGAAGTCGACGTTCGGCTGTTGGTCGATGACGGCCCGGGTCTCCTGCTCGATGGAGGCGGGCAGGTCGAGTCGGGAAGAGCCCGGGCGCGCCTCGCGCAGGAGGCGATCGAGCAGCACCGCGCGGGGATCTTCCCCGGAGTAGACGGCATGGCCGAAGCCCGGGATGCGCTCTCCCCGACGCAGACGTGCCTCGATCACGCCGCGGGCGCGCGAAGGCCGGCCCACCTCGTCGAACAGCGCGAGGACCTGCTCGCTGGCGGCCCCGTGGCGCACGCCCCGCAGCGCCGACAGTCCGGCGACCACGGCCGCGTACGGAGACGCGTGGGCGGAGGCGACGCAGCGGGCCGTAAACGTCGAGACGTTGAGCTCGTGGTCCGCCAGCAGCACCAGCACGGCCTCGAGGAGCGGACGCGCATCGCCATGCCGTGGGCACCAGCGGCGCTGGAGGACCTCCGCGACCGGGCGGCGGCCGGGCTCGACCTCCCCCGCCACGGCGGCGAGCAGGCGGAGGATGCGCACCCCGGTGCGCCGCACGCCCTCGGCGGAGAGGTCGAAGCCGGCGGGATCGTGCGCGGAGACGGCGCTCAGCACCAGCTGGAAAGCCTCGAGGGGAGGAAGTCCCCGGGCGAGATCCCGCAGCGTCGGCCAGGTGGGCGGCAGCACGGGAGCGACGTCCGGGAGGGAGAGGTCGGGCGCTCCCCAGAGCAGCGCGGCGACGTCCTCGAAGGTGGTCGAGCTGGCGAGCGCTTCGACGGGATGACCCCGGTAGTAGAGCCGGCCGTCCTCGATGAGCGTCAGCTCGGAGGGCAGCACCGGGGCTCCCCAGAAGAGCGACTGCTCGGCGGCTCGGGCGGGATCTCGTCGCCCCTCCTTGCGCCGGAGGAGCATCCAGATGTCCTCGGCCCGGTAGCGACGCTCCCGGCTGCCCTCGCCGCGTTCCGAGCGGATCAGACCGCGGCTCACGTAGGCATAGAGGGTGGCCCGGCTCACGCCCAGGGCCTCGGCGGCCTCGCGGGCGGAGAGGTGGCCGGTACGACGCATTCAGTTCATCCTATATTGATTATTTAATCAATATTGATTTGCTTGATGATGAATTCTACCCTCTGTCGCGCGTCGAGCAAGCGTCTGGGAGGAGGGCCTGGCCATGACCAAGATCCATCGCGGACTCGAGGGCATCGTGGTGACCGAGACGCGTCTCTCCCGGGTGGACGGAGAGGCCGGTCGGCTGCTCCTCGCGGGCTTCCCGGTGGAGGAGCTCGCGCCGCGCGCCGGCTTCGAAGAGACCCTCTTCCTGCTGTGGAACGATCGGAGACCCGGCCCGGGCGAGCTCGC
>JBDLIK010000417.1:0-3906 GCA_039714895.1 Myxococcota bacterium
GGTGCCGTCGCCCGCGACGTCGGAGGTCTTGCTGGCGACCTCGCGCACCATCTGGGCGCCCATGTTCTCGAACTTGTCCTCGAGCTCGATCTCCTTGGCGACCGTGACGCCGTCCTTGGTCACGGTGGGGGAGCCGAAGCTCTTCTCGATCACGACGTTGCGGCCCTTGGGACCCAGGGTCACCCTCACCGCATTCGCCAGCTGATTGACGCCCGAGAGCAGCTTGCCCCGGGCATCCTGGTCGAATCGAACTTCCTTGGCCATGGATATTCGCCTCTCCTACTCGATGACCCCGAGGACATCGTCCTCACGGATGATGAGGTGTTCTTCGCCTTCGACGTTCACCTCGGTTCCGGCGTACTTGCTGAACAGGATGCGATCGCCCTTCTTCACGTCGAGGGGATGCACCTTGCCGTCCTCGGACACCTTGCCCTTCCCGGCCGCGATGACCTTGCCCTCCTGGGGCTTCTCCTTGGCGGTATCCGGGATGATGATGCCGCCCTTCGTCTTCTCTTCCTCATCGATTCGCTGGATGAGGAGGCGATCCTGCAACGGACGGATCTTCATGAACCTTCCTCCGACGCGCCTGCCGGCGCCTGGGTTGTGAGGGTGCCGGGGGGTCGTTGTCCGCCACCGGCCGGTTCTGGCACTCGAAGAGCTCGAGTGCCAACAGCGGGCGGCACTGTATCTCGCTCGGGGCCGGGGTCAAGCCTGCTTTCTTGACTTTCGCTTGAATTTCGCCATACTGGACCCCGGAGGACCTCGCATGGCCCTGACCCGGCGCCAGCACGAGATCTACGAATTCGTCTCGGAGTTCGTGGCCGAGCACGGCTACTCGCCCAGCCTCGAGGAGATCGGCGAGCGCTTCGGGCTGTCCTCGGTGGCCACCGTCCACAAGCACGTCCAGCACCTCGTCTCCAAGGGCTACCTGCGCAAGTCCTGGAACCGCTCGCGCTCCCTCGAGCCCGTCCGCGGCCGCCGGGAGGCGACGGTCCCGCTGCCGCTGCTCGGCAGCGTGGCGGCGGGCGTTCCCATCGAGGCCATCGAGGTCCGGGAGACCCTCGACGTACCCCGAGGCCTGGTGCCCGCCCGGGGCAATGCCTACGTGCTGCGGGTGTCGGGCGATTCCATGATCGAGGACCAGATCCGGGACGGCGATCTGGTGGTCATCGAGCAGCGCGAGGAGGCCCGGGACGGCGAGACCGTGGTGGCCCTGGTGCGAGGCGAGGACGTCACCCTCAAGAAGCTCCGCCGCAAGGGAAACCGCGTCCGCCTGATTCCCGCCAACTCGGCCCTCCAGCCCATCGAGGTGCCGGCGGCGGATGTCCGCATCCAAGGCGTCGTCCACGCGCTGATCCGTCGATATTGAGGCTAGCGGGCTTTGCCCACAGCCCGCGGTACCCTGGGGGGCGTGGTCCGACTCACCCGCTCGATCGATTTCAGCAGCTCCCTGCGCTACTGGCGCGGGGACCTCTCGGACGACGAGAATCGGCGGCTCTTCGGGCGCCAGGCCTCCCAGCATGGCCACAACTACCGCCTGGAGGTGACCGTGCAGGGCGAGCCGGACCCGGTCACGGGCATGGTGATGGACCTCAAGGACCTGAAGGAGATCCTGGAAGAGGAGGTGGTGGCGCGCTTCGACCACCGAGACCTCAACGCCGACACGCCCTATTTCGAGAAGGAGCCTCCCACCCCCGAGAACCTCGCCCGGGTCCTCCACGGTCTGCTGTGCCGGGCGCTGCCGCCGGGCCGGCTCGCCTCGCTGCGGCTGCGTCAGGAGGAGGACCTGTGGGTGGACGTCCGCGACGAGCCGGCCCCGTGATCGCCCTCACCCGGCGCTACCGGTTCCCGGCGGCCCACGTCCTGCGCCACCCGGATCTCTCGGACGCCGAGAACGACCGGGTCTATGGCAAGTGCGCCCACCCGAGCGGCCATGGGCACGACTACGGCCTCGAGGTGACGGTGGCCGGCCCTGTCGACCCGCGCACGGGCGCCGTGGTGGCCCTCGAGGAGCTCGACGCGCTGGTGCACGAGCACGTACTCGACCGCTTCTCCCACGTGCTGCTCAACGACCTCGAGCCCTTTCACCACCTCGTGCCCACCGCGGAGAACATCGCCCAGGTGATCCACGAGGCCCTGAGCGGGCCCGTTTCGGCGCGATCCGGCGCCAGCCTCCTGGGCGTCCGGCTGGTGGAGACCCGACGCAACTGGTTCGACTATGGAGCGGCTGCATGACCGACGACACCATCCAAGGACTCATCCACTCCCTGCTGGAGGAGCTCGGCGAGGATCCGGGGCGTGACGGCCTCGAGAGGACTCCCCAGCGTGTCTCCCGCGCGCTGCGCACGCTCACCGAGGGATACGACCAGAAGCCCGCCGAGGTTCTGGAGGGGGCGCTCTTCGAGGTGGGCTACGACGAGATGGTGCTGGTGAAGGACATCGACTTCTACAGCCTCTGTGAGCACCACCTGCTGCCCTTCTTCGGACGGATCCACGTGGGCTACATCCCGGCCGGCAAGGTGGTGGGTCTGTCCAAGCTGCCCCGGGTGGTGGAGATCTTCGCGCGACGGCTGCAGGTGCAGGAGCGGCTCACCATGCAGCTCGCCCAGACCATCGAAGAGGTGCTCGCCCCGCGCGGGGTGGGGGTGGTGGTGGAGGCGATCCACCTGTGCATGATGATGCGGGGCGTGGAGAAGCAGAACTCCTTCGCGATCACCAGCTCCATGCGCGGCGCCTTCCAGGAGGATCCCAAGACCCGCTCGGAGTTCATGGAGCTGATCCGCCATCAGAAGGCCTCCTTCGCCTAGCATTGGAGATGTGAGATCTCGAGCGGCGTCGGGCCTGACGCGGCGCTTCCCGACCGACCGATCGATCGATTTTGACACGGTGCCCCTCGGGCGCGTCAGTTGGTGATCTATCTCACCGTTTTTGCGAGGGATTTTTTTTCGCCGCAGAGCGTCACGAGCCGGTTGACGAAGGCGCTCAAGCGGAATACCCTGCCGGCCGATTCCAAGGGCTACGACGCGGCACGTCGCGCACCCAGCCTGCGGAGCGGGCATCGAAGGTCGCGACGGCGCAGCGAAACCCCCATTGCTGCACTGCGTCGACCGGGAGCGGCACCTGGATCCGGGCAATGAGCCCCTGAGCGGCAGCACCTGGATCGGCAGAACCTGGATCGGCAGAACCTGGATCGACGCTTCGAGCAGCCAACACGCGCCCTGTATCTGAGAGAAACCCGAGAGCCCCCCGGGTGCTGGAGGGCTGCAGTCTCGGAAGGGGGGACGCGGCCCGAACAAACCACGGCGGCGAGACCCAGGGCGGACGACGACGACGCGTCGAGTCCCATCGTCGAGTCCCATGAGAGGTGATTGCGATGAGCAGCAAACAGTCCAAGACCAAGCGAGGGGAATCTCGTGCCAAGGAGCTCGGCACTGAGACGGACGCGGCCGCGGTCCGCACTCCGCAGGGGGTGAGCCTGCCGAAGGTGGACCCGAAGCAGGTGGATCCGAAGCGTCTCAACACGAAGGCGGACGACAGCCGTTCCTTCGAGCGGGGCGCCCTCGTCTCCTACTTCCGGGACATCGCTGAGATCCCGACTCTGCAGAAGGAGCACGAGGTGCTCCTCGCCAAGGAGATCGAGTCGGCGACCCACGACTTCCGCCACGCGATCCTCGGGATCCCCTGGACGGGCACCGAGGTCGTGCGCGTCTGGCAGGGCCTCAAGCAGGAGGGGCGGGCCACGGGCAAGATGTCCGAGTCCTTCGGCAGCGGCTCTCCCGACGGGGAGGACCTCGGCGCCCGGGTCGATGCCTGCCTGAAGAAGGTCGAGGGCCTGCTGCGCAAGCGTGGGGCCCCTGGCGCGAGCGATGCCGCTCTGGGGCGTCTGGCCCAGCGAACTTCTCGCCT
>JBDLIK010000418.1:0-3905 GCA_039714895.1 Myxococcota bacterium
GAGACCAGGTTCGCCGTGGCCTCGGAGATGAGCACGGTGCCGGGCAGTGTCAGCCCCTGGAGACGGGCGGCCAGGTTGGTGGTGTCCCCCACGGCGGTGTAGTCCATGCGCAGGTCGTCGCCGATGCGACCCACCACCACCGGACCGGAATGGATCCCGATGCGCATGCGGAACGGAACCCCGTGCTGCCCCTCTACCTCCTCCGAGAAGGACTCGAGGCCGCGTTGGATGGCGAGGGCGGCCGTCACCGCCCGGCGCGGCGCATCCTCGAGCGCCAAGGGCGCGCCGAAGAGCGCCATCACCCCGTCCCCCAGGAACTGGTTGACGGTGCCCTCGTATCGGTGCACTCGATCGAGGAGCAGCGCGAAGCAGCGGTCCATGATCTCGTGCATGGCCTCGGGACCCACGCCCTCTGCCAGGGGCGTCGAGTCGGCCAGATCGCAGAAGAGGACCGTGACGTGCTTGCGCTCGCCCTCCAGCGCTCCCCGGGTGCGGAGGATCCGCTCGGCCAGCGGGCGGGGCGTATAGGCGCGTGGATCCCGGGCGGGAGATGTGGAGTCGGGGACCGGGGCGAGGGTCCCGCCGCAGGCGTTGCAGAACGAGGAGTCCGGGGGGTTCTCGTGGTGGCACGCCGGGCAGCTGGCGCCCAGCGGCGCGCCACAGCCGTTGCAGAAGCGGGCACCGGAAGGATTCTCTCGCTGGCAGGCCTGGCAGTGCAAGAAGCCTCCTCACCCGGATGCCCTGGGTCTTTTCGCAGTATACGGGGAGGCGGCGTGCTCGCGCTTCAGGGGGCCAGGGGGCAGCGAGCGTCCAGAAGCTCGCGAGCTGCCCTCGGAACGGACGGCGGCTCGGCTTGCACCCGTCCGTCCTGTCGGTCCGAGGCGAAGACCGCGCAGGCCAGCTCGTGCCGACCGGGCGCCAGCTGGGTGCGAAGCATGGGGGCCGCAGCGAAAGGATGCGCCAGGCTCGCGTTCGGAGGAAGCGGCTGGGCCGCGCCCGCGCGGTCGCCGCCGAGGTCGTGGATCTCCGAGACGCCGGCGACGGTCCGCACCCGGGCGAAGCCCGGGCCGGCCTCGAAGCCACCCGTCGTGGCCTCGGGGCCTCCCGCCGCAAATCCGCTCTCCTCACACTCGAGAGCGCGGTCGGTCACGACGCGATGCACCCGCACGTGCCAGGGGGCCCCTCCTGCCAGGATGGTGTGCACCGTGATTCCCTCGCCGGGAGACCAGCGCGAGTACGCGAGATCTCCTGTCACCTCGTGCGCCTCCACCGAGCGCCGCAGCCGGGGACGGCTGCCCGGCTCGGGCGCCTCCCGGACTGAAGTGCGGGAGCAGCGGCGCGACGAGATCCCGCACGGCCTGCTGGAGGTCGCTCCGCGAGCGCAGAGGGTTGCCCGCCAGGGGATTCGCCCTTGTGTCGGCGATCACGCGTTGGCCCCGCGAAGAAGTAGGTGCCGTAGGAGGGACAGCGCAGGCCTCGGTCCCGGCAGCGATCGGCGAGCGCCCGCGCCACGCCGGGCTTCCCGGGCGGCAGGTGCACGTCCGCACCCCACTCCACCGCCTCGAGCCCGCAGCGCATGGCGAGGTCGACGATCTCCTCCGGAGCGAGCTGCTGGAACGTCACCGAGCACAGACCCGGCCTCATCACTCGTGGATTCGCTCGACCGGGCGGCGCACCTTCTCCTCCGGAAGCGCTCCTGGGAGAAGCCCGAGAATCGCATCCTTTCCAGCTAGGGTCGACCTGCGCGCCCCGGCCCCGCCGCGAGGCGCGTGGTAGCCTCCGATCGGCGCGTCACGAGGCACAGCATGTCTGCAACGTCTGATTCGCGGATCCGGTTCTTCTTCGACTACATCTCCTCCAACGCGTACCTGGCCTGGCTCGAGCTCCCGAAGCTTGCGGCCCGCTACGCTGCGACGGTCGAGCCCGTTCCGGTGCTCTTCGCGGGCCTCCTCGAGGCTCACGGTCAGCTGGGGCCCGCGGAGGTACGCCCCAAGGCCCGGTGGATGTGGAAGAACAACCTGCGCAAGGCGGCGCTTCTCGGCGTGCCCCTGCATCCGCCCGCCTATCATCCCTTCAACCCGCTCCTCGCGCTGCGCGTATCCTCCCTGCCCTCGCTCGGGAAGCAGCGGACCGAGCTCATCGACGCGCTCTTCCGAGCCATCTGGGCGGAGCGGCGCCACGTGAGCGAGCCGACGGTGGTCGAGCGGGTGGCGAGCGAGACCGGCCTCGACGGCGTCCAACTCGTCGAGGAGGCCCAGGCGACGGACGCCAAGGCCCGCCTGCGCGCCGAGACCGATGGCGCGATCGCGGCGGGCGTCTTCGGGGTCCCCTCGATGCTCGTCGGCAAGGAGCTCTTCTGGGGCTACGACGATTTCCCGTACCTCGAGCTCGTGCTCGCGGGCAGGGACCCGGTCGACTTCGAGGCGCTCCAGCAGGGCCCGATGCAGGCGTCGGCCATGCGCAGGCGCTTCCGCGAGGCGGAGTAGGCCATCTCGAGGATCCGCGGCTCGTCATCCTGGAGGTCTCCCATGGCAGACGCCACCCTCACCCCAGAGGAGCTCGAAGCCGTCCGCAAGCCGGCCACGGCGGCATCGAGCCTGCCGCCGCGGGCCTACACGGATCCCGAGGTCTACGCCCTCGAGGTCGAGCGCATCTTCATGAAGGAGTGGCTCTGCGTCGGGCGCACCGATCAGATTCCGAAGCCCGGTGACTACTTCACCATCGACCTGGTCGGCGAGCCGCTCGTCGTCGCACGCGACAAGGAGGGCAGGCTCCGCGTGCTCTCGCGTGTGTGCCGCCACCGCTGGATGTCGGTGGTCGAGGGATCGGGAAACACCAACTCCTTCCAGTGCCCCTACCACAGCTGGACCTATGGGCTCGACGGTCGCCTGATCGGCGCCCCCGAGATGGAGCAGGCCGAGGCGTTCTCCAGGTCCGACTGCCACCTGCCGGAGGTTCGGAGTGAGATCTGGCAGGGGTTCATCTTCTGCAACTTCGACTCCGACGCCGCTCCTCTCGCTCCCGGCCTCACGACCCTCGAGAGCGTGCTCGCGGCCTATCAGCTCCCGGAGATGCGGGCCGTGGCGCCGCTGGAGTACGAGTCGCATTGGAACTGGAAGGTGATGGTCGAGAACGGATCCGAGTCGTACCACCATCTGGGAGCGCACCGGAAGACCGTCGAGGGAATGTTTCCGGCCAGACTCACGGACATCGGCGACAACGACGGTCCCTACCTGGCCTACTGGAACCCCACCGCGGATGGTTCCCCGATTGCGGATCCCTTCCCGATCCCCGACGGGCTGAGCAGGCGGCAGCGCAACGGGCTGCTCATCTGCTGCGTCTTCCCCTGTCACGTGTTCTTCGTGCTCCCGGGCCACATGGGCTGGCTGCACCTCGTGCCCGAGTCCATCAAGCACCATTCGGTTCGCTTCACGCTCTGCGTTCCACCGGCGGCTCTCGAGGACCCCGAGGCTCCCCAGAAGATCGAAGCAATGCGCCAGATCTTCGACGCCATCCACCGGGAGGACATGGACTCCTGCCGAGGAGTGCAACGCGGTCTGGAATCGCGCCTCGCCGAGCCCGCGCGCCTCTCGCATCTCGAGAAGTCGATCTGGCAGTTCCACCAGTGGTGGCTCGAGCGGATGGCTCCTTGACGACTCGCGACGACCTCGAGCGGATCGCGCCCTGGCGGGAGCGTCTCCGCGTCATCATCTTCGAAGCGGATACGCCAGCGGGGAAGGCCTTCGACGTCTCCCTGCTCGTCGCCATCCTGGCCAGCGTCCTCGCCGTCATGCTCGACAGCGTCTCGTCCATCTTCCCCGCCACCGTCTGGGGCCGGGAGCCGAGCACCTCCTGGTGATGGTCCTCGGCTACAGCATCCTCGCGGTTCCCACGGGCATCGTGAC
>JBDLIK010000419.1:0-3904 GCA_039714895.1 Myxococcota bacterium
TACCTGTAGGTACGTCGAGGTGCCCGGAGGGAGAAGGTCGCGAAGATGGCGTGCAATCTGTTCCCGCAGCAGAGGGTTTCATGAATAGTCCGGGCTAGGGCCGCCGGCTCTCCAGCACCCAGGTGGGGAGCTTCTGTTCCTGCTTCAGCCGATGGGCGGTGCGCTCCGCGTCGCTCTTTTCGGACCAGGGCCCCACGCGCACGCGCCAGGTCCGGCCGCCCTCCGACTCGGCCTGTTCGACGTAGCTCGGGAACCCGTCCCGGTCCAGTCGATCCCGCAGCGCCCCAGCCGAATCGGCATCGCCGAACGACCCCACCTGCACCACGAAGCCCTCCCGGGGGACGGCCGCGGAAACTGCGGGAAGTCTGGCTTCGGGGGCGCCTGAGGCCGCCGCCCGGAGCCCTGGATCCCCGTGCACCCCGAGTGGGGACCGGGCCGGAGGAACGTCTGCCGCTTCGAGAGAAGCAAGCTCGACGTCCTCGGTCTGCCCCGCCACGTACCGGACCACCAGCCCGGGATCCTCGAAGGTCACTCCGGCGACGAGACCCACCGCGAACCCCAGCACCACCAGCGCCAGAGCGCCGGCCAGGCTCGCCCCCCAGCCCGGGCCGCCGCTGTGTCTGCGCGCTCGCGGGCTCACATCTGCTCCGGAGTCGAGAGCCCCAGCAGGGTGAGCCCGTGCGCCAGGACCTGCCGCACGCCTCCCACCAGTCCGAGGCGCGCCAGGCTGAGCTCGGCGTCGTCGGCGAGGACGCGGTGGTTCACCCCGTCCTGGAGATAGGGGTTCCACAGGCCCGCCAGCTCTCGCAGGTAGTAGGCCACGTGGTGGGGTTCGCGTGCCCGGCCGGCCTCGCTCACCACCTCTGGAAACTGCCCGAGCTTCTTCATGATCTCGAGCTCCTCCGGCAGCCCGAGCCGTTCGAGCGGCGCTTCCACGGCGCGAGCCGGGTCGAGGCCCGCCTCCCGGGCCCGGCGCTCGATGCCGGCGCTTCGGGCGTGGGCGTACTGCACGTAGTAGGCGGGATTCTTCTTCCAGTCCGTCTCCCGAGCCAGATCGAGATCGAAGTCCAGGTGCCCATCGGGCTTGCGCTGGATCATGAAGAAGCGGAAGACGTCGACGCCCACCTCGTCCAGCAGCTCCTCCACCGTCACGAAGGTCGCGCGACGGGTGGACTGCTTGACCTTGGTGCCCCCGGAGCTCAGCGTGACGAACTGGTTCATCACAAGCTCCATGCGATCTCCGTCGCAGCCGAGCGCGACGGCCGCCGACCGGACGAAGGGAAACTGGTCGATGTGATCGGCGCCCTGCAGATCGATCACCTGCTCGAAGCCGCGGCGGAACTTCTCGACGTGATAGGCGATGTCCGGCAGCAGGTAGGTGGGCTCCCCGCTGCTTCGGACCAGGACCCGGTCGCGCTCATGTCCCAGATCGGTGGCTCGCAGCCAGATGGCCCCGTCCCCTTCGTAGACCAGCCCCCGCTCGCGCAGAGCTTCAAGGGTCTCCTCGATCCGGCCCTGCTCGTAGAGATCGAGCTCGCTAACGTAGACATCGAAGTGGACGCCCAGCCGATCGAGGCTGGTGCGAATGTCGGCGAAGATGGTCTCCTCCGCACGCTGCCGGAACAGGCCCTCCCCCGGCTCCTCGACCAGCGCGTCTCCATGCTCCTCCCGAAGCACCTCGGCAATCTCGCCGATGTAATCCCCCTGGTAGCCGTCCCTCGGGAAGCACACCGGGAGACCTCCCAGGTCGTCGACCCAGTGCTGCTCCGGCTGCGCCAGGGCCTTCTCCGGGGGCGGCGCGGCGAGTCCGAGCTGCTCGAGGTAGCGCGCCTTGACGGAGTCGCCGAGGACCCGCATCTGGCGCCCGCCGTTGTTGAAGTAGTACTCGCGGGTGACGTCGAAGCCCGTGGCCTCGAGGATCCGTCCGATGCAGTCCCCGAGCACCGCCTGCCGCCCGTGGCCCAGGGAGAGCGGCCCGGTGGGGTTGGCGGAGACGAACTCCACCTGGACGGCTCGCCCCTTGCCGCCGTCGGAGCGTCCGAAGCTCTCGGGGGCGGCCAGGATCTCCCGCAGCAGCCCCTGCCAGCGGCTTCCCGAGAGCCAGAGATTCACGAAGCCGGGTCCGGCCACCTCGATGCGCTCGAGCAGGCCACCCCCGTCTCCGAGCTCCTCGCACAGCCGCTCGGCGATCTCCCGGGGAGGGCGCTTGAGAGGCTTTGCAAGGAGCAGGGCCGCATTGCATGCGAAGTCGCCGTGGGACTTTTCCCGCGGCGTGTCGAGGCTGAAGGCCGGGAGCTCGGCGTCGCTCTCCCATCCCTCGAGGACCCGGCGCAGGGCCTCCGCGAGCTGCTTGGAAAGACGCTCCTTCACGGAGGGAGCATCGCCCCCGCGAGCCGTGGCGTCAATTCGGGATCTGATGGAATTCTGCTGAATTCTCAGCGGGTTGGAGCATCGGAGGGAAGCGGCACCCGGACCACGACCTCACCCCTGCGAGCCAGCTCGAGATCGGCGCGAATGGCGGCTTCGATGGCGTGGGAGTCCGCCCCGAGAGCTTCGATGTCGCGCTCCAGCGTCTGGATCTCGCCGCGGAGGGCGGCGACCCTCGCCTCGGCCTCCGCCGCGTCCGAACGCAGCGTCCACCAGGCTCGGAGCCCTGCCCGCCCGTCGGCCAGCGCCACGCACAGGCCCAGGCCCACCACCACCGAGATCCACAGCCGCGGCAAAAGCGCACCCCTCCCACCCGGACCGGGCGCGTCAGGGTACCCCAGCGGCCTCGGGGCCGCCCTCGGCGATGAGCCGCTCCACCAAGGCCACGTAGGCGGGATCGCTCCAGTCCCGGGGCCCGACGAAGCGCTGGGTGGCGATCCGCCCCTCGCGATCGATCAGGAAGGACTCCGGGAAGCCCGTGGTCTGGTAGCGACCCGAGACCTCCTGGGACGGATCGAGCAGGATCGGGAAGCTGAGCGTCAGACGCTCGCGGAACTCCAGGACCGGCGCGGCCTCGCTGTCCACGGAGATGGCCACCAGCTCGAAGTCATCGCCGCCGAGACGACGGTAGAGGCGCTCCATCGAGGGCATCTCCTCCTCACAGGGCTTGCACCAGGTGGCCCAGAAGTTGAGAAGGACGATCCGGCCGCCCAGGTCCGCGAGAGCCAGCTGCGAGTCGGGAGCGAGACCAGGCAGCGTGAAGGCGGGCGCACTGCGCCCAGGCTCCAGCGGGTCCGGCGGGGCCTCCAGCCCGAAGATCGCCCAGACCAGGCCGATCCCCACCCCCGCGGCGATCACCCACACGCCCGGGCGAATGCGCCCCGGTCGGCCGGAGGCGGAGGTTGTCAGTCCGCCTTCCGTGTGTGGGAGCTGCGGCGCGGCTTGGCGGTCCCCGAGCGTCCCTTGGTCTTGGGATCGCTCCCCTTGCGGCCTCGAGACTTCCCTTCGCCGGGCTCGGATCGCTTCTTGCGCGAGCCGGCCCGGGCCGGCTTGTCCTTCGCCTCCCCCTCACCCTCGGCACGGAACTGCTTGGCGATCCGCTGCCGCTCGGCAATCATGCGCTGATAAACCTTTTGCCGCACACCCGCCTCGTAGTTGATGCGTTTGAATCGAAAATCCAGGATCTCAATGCCCAGATCTTCCGTTCTGCCCTGTGAGGCGACCAGCACTTCGCTTGCCAGTTCGGTGCGTCCGAATTCGATCTCGGTCACAACATCCTGGTCGACAGCACCGACCTCTTCCGCTTTCACGAAGTCGCGATTACTGGATCGTACGACTTCGAGCAGATCGTGATTGGCGATTACGTTTCGGGTTTCTCCATCGAGGATATCGTCGAGGCGCGATAACGCACCGCGTTCGGTCTGCAGACGCTGAAAGAACAACAGCGGATCGGTGATTCTCCAGCGGGCATAGGTGT
>JBDLIK010000420.1:0-3896 GCA_039714895.1 Myxococcota bacterium
GTGGAACGCAAGAGCCCGGACGACCCCCCGCTGCTCTTCGAGCCCGCCCCAGGGGACTAAGGAGGCTCACCCAAGACCGTGACGAGGGTGCAAGCGCCGAAGGCGCGCGCAGCGAGCCGACGGCGAGCGAAGCTGTGGTGGTTCCGGGCTCCGCCCGGAACCGGACCCACAACTAGGTGAGGCGTCTCGAGCTGCGGCGCAAGGACTCGGGACTGCGGGCGCGCCGCTGGGACGCGATCGTGCTGGGCAGCGCGCTCCCCGGGCTGGTGGCGGCTGCCCGGATGGGTCAGCGCGGCCATCGGGTGCTGATCGTGGAGGAAGAGGCGGCGGCCCGACTCCCGGGGCCGGTGGCCGACCCCTTCTATCAGGGTCCGCCGGGGGGCGACGGGGTGGTGGACGCTTGTCTCGCCGCGCTCAAGATCGGCCTGCGGGACCGGCGCCGCATCGAAGCCGATGGCATCAGCTACCAGGTGATCTCTCCGGGGGCCCGCGTGGATGTCGCCAGCCCGGGCCACACGGCCGGAGAGCTGGTGAGCTGGGGACTCGCCAAGCCGGAGCCAGCGCGTCGCATGGTGCGCGCCCTCGCCGAAGCCGCCCAGGGTCAGCTGGCTCTGCTGCTGGATGCGCCGCTGGTGCGCCGCAGCATGCTCCGCGGGCTTTCCCGCGGGCGACCCGCCACGCCCGCCGAGCCCCGGGCCCGCCAGCTGCCGGACCTGGGGTTCCTCGACGACCCGACGCTCTCCGCCTTCTTCGGTTCCCAGACCCAGGCCCTGTGCTCCGTGAGCGGACGGCTTCCCCTGGCCGCCCGGGCTCGGCTCCTCGGCGCCCCGCTGCTGGGGGGCGGAAGCTTCTCCAGCTCCGAGGTCACCCTGCGCCGGCTGTTGCGTCGGCGCATCGAAGAGCTCCACGGCGAGCTCCGTACCGTGCGCGAGTTCGAGCTGGTGAGCGTCGATCCCCACCCCGGGGTCGCGCTGCCGGTCACCCGCGAGGTCTGGCTCGGGCGGGTGCTGGTCCTGAACGCTCAGCCGGGCCTGCTGGCCCAGGCATTGCGCGAGGACGAGCGCACGGTGCCCGACTTCCTCGACGCGCCCCCTCCGCGCCAGCGGAGCGTGACCCTCGACCTCCGCTGCGAGCCCGGGGTGATCCCGGAGGGCATGGCCCGCCGGGTCGTGGTGCGCACCGATCCAACGCCCGACGTCCCGGCGCGGGTGATGAGCATCGCGCGCTGGCCCGGCGCTGCGGCCCACGACGCGGTGCACCTCGTCGCACGGACCCGGATCGGCGCGGACGAAGACATGGCCCAGGCTCGCGAGTGGGTCGCCGGGACGGTCCACGAGCTGATGCCCTTCGCGGAGGGCCGGATCCTGCAGCGAGAGCACCGGATTCCGCGCTGGGACGATGGGGAGGTGGCCCTCGACCCGATGGGGGACGGGACCTGGCCGCCCGAGGCCGAGCTCCGCATCTCTTCCCGCCCGCCGATCTTCAGCTTGCCCCGCCAGGCTCTGGGGAGCCTCGGCACCGAAGGCGACGTGCTGCTGGGTTGGCGCGCCGGCGATGCCATCTCCGAAGAGCTATAGGGGCTGCGGGCGAAGCCCGCAGCCATCTGTCTTGCCTCGGCGTCAGCGGTGGCCGGAGCCGCTTCGCTCGTCGGGGAACCGAGCGTGGGCTCCGGGCTTCGGAGACTCGCGACTGCTAGAAGTCTGACGCCCCGCTCGCCGTTGCCCCTGGGGGCAAGAGCCGGCGGGCGCGGGAGGGAAACGCCCTACGGGTCCTTCAGGCGATCGTTCCAAGGTGGCGCCGGGAAGTCTTCCGACCTTCTTGCGCCTGCTTCGCTTTGCGCGCCCCTTCGTGGGCCTTGCGCTGCTGGCCCTGGTTCTCTCCCTCGCCTTCGCCGGCGGCCGGAACCTGCGGGCCTATCTCATGAAGCCCCTGATGGACGAAGTGCTCGCTCCCGCCGCCGGGACCGCGCCCGAAGCGCCGACCTCGCCCTGGAGAACCCTGACCGGGGACACCGAAACGGAGAGAACCGAAGCGGCCGCACCCACGCTGGAAGCCGCTCCGGACGAGACGGTCGCGCCGGGCGACCCGGCCCCCGCAGACGACCCGCGGCGAGAGTCCCTGCGGCGCATCCTGCTGGCGGGAATCGTGCTGATCGGTTGGATCCCCCTGGCGCACTTCGGCCGGGACTACCTGATCCAGTACACGCTGGGCCGGGTGCTGGTGGACATCCAGCAGACGCTGTGTCGCAAGCTCCTCGCCCTCCCCCTCAGCTTCCATCACAGCAAGAACCGGGGCGAGACGCTGTCCCGGGTCCTCCTCGACGCGAGCCGAGCCCACCTGGCCCTGCAGGTGGTCTTCTCCGACGTGATCCAGTCCGTCCTTGCCATGGGCGTGGGGCTCACCGTGCTGCTCACGATCTCCTGGCAGCTCACGCTGATCACCGTGACGCTGGCGCCGGTCATCTTCGTGGTGATCAGCCTCTTCGGCCGCCGGATCCAGAGCAGTGCGCGGCGGCGCCAGGAGACCATGGGCAACGTCACCCACCGCCTGGTGGAGATCCTCGCGGGCATCAAGGTCATCCAGGCCTTTCACGGCGAGCAGCGCGAGTCCGTCGCCTTCGCGCGTGAGAACCAGCGCTACTTCCGGCGCAACATGAAGGTGGTGAAGAACCGCGTGCTCTCCCGATCGATCATCGAGGGGCTGAACAACGCCATCGGCGTCGGGGTGCTGCTGCTGGGAGCGCTGTTCATCCTCGATGGGCTGTGGGGGCTCACCAAGGGTGACCTGGCGGCCTTCGTGACGGTGATGTTCACCACCTACCGGCCCACCAAGGACCTCACCAAGGGCTGGAACCAGCTGATGGACTCGCTCCCCTCCGCCCAGCGCTTCTTCGAGCTCCTCGACGAGCCGCCCGGGGTAAGCGACGCCGAGGGCGCGATCCGCATCGGCCGACTGCGTCAGGGAATCCGCATCCGGAAGGTCTCGTTCTCCTACGGGCGCGAGCCCGTGCTGCGCGACATCAACCTCGACGTGCAGGCGGGCGAGGTCGTCGCCATCGTGGGGCGCACCGGCGCCGGGAAGACCACCCTGGTCGACCTTCTGCTGCGCTTCCATGATCCGGACACGGGCTCCATCGAAGTGGACGGAGTGGATCTGCGCCGCATCGAAAGGAGCTCCCTGCTGGACCAGACCGCCGTCGTCACCCAGGAGCCCTTCCTGTTCAGCGGCACCATCGGCGAGAACGTGCGCTACGCCCGCCCGGACGCCTCGCCCGAGGAGCTGGAGCGCGCGGTCCGAGCGGCCCATGTCGACGAGTTCGCGCGAACCCTTCCCGAGGGCTACGAAACCGAGGTGGGGGAGGCGGGCGTCCAGCTCTCCGGTGGGCAGCGCCAGCGCCTGACCCTCGCCCGGGCCCTGCTGAAGGATCCCGCCATCCTGATCCTCGACGAGGCCACCAGCTCCCTGGACGCCAAGAGCGAGCGCTACGTGCAGGAGGCTCTGGAATCGCTCCTCTCGGGACGCACGGTCTTCGTGATCGCGCACCGGCTCTCGACGATTCGCCACGCCGACAAGATCGTCGTGATGGAGGACGGCCGCGTGAGCGCCGTGGGCAGCCACGAGGAGCTGGTGGCGGCGGGCGGGCTCTACGAAGAGCTGGTGTCCCTCCAGACGGAAGCCTAGAGCGAAAGCGGAAGGCAGGCGACGCCGAGCTCGCTCTCGAGGCGGCGCGTGAGATGCTCCCGCGCCTCGGGACCCCGAGTCACGAGCTGGGCGCAGCCGTCGCCCTGGGAGCCGACGCCCTTGCCCCCCCAGGCGAGCTCTCTCACTGCGGGGTGGGCGAGCACCTCGCGCAGCCGAGGGGCCGCCAGCTCGGGACAGGCCGGCGCGACCTGCCC
>JBDLIK010000421.1:0-3891 GCA_039714895.1 Myxococcota bacterium
CCCAGAAGAACAGCCATATCTGCGCTGGCGTTCTCGTCCAACCTATGCAATCGAACCAGGGGATCGAGCACCAGCACCCTCGGCCTGAGCGCCTCGAGCGTCGCCGCCAGCCGCTGCTGATCCTCGGTCTGGTCGAGCCGCAGGACGGGGGCAGTGATCACGTTCAGATCGACGCGGCGAAGGTCGAGGGAGCGGTGGGCACACAGGGCGTCGAGGCGGCTGCGCACATCGGCCAGGGCGTCCTCAGCGAGGTAGACCAGAGCGGGCCCGGCGTCTTCGACCGGATAGTGACCGAGGCAAGGTGTCCCCGACGCCACGCTCACGGAAATATCCAGTCCCAACCAGGACTTCCCCAGTTTGGCCTGCCCGCCCAGGATGCCTACTCCGGCGCGGGTCCACACCTCGCGGATCAACCACCGGGCGTCCGCCGGGGCCACCTCGAGCTTCGCAGCATGCGTGTAGGGCAGCGTGTCTACGGCCACAGCGCCTTCCTCGCCTCGATGACCATCGTGTGGTCCACCACGTCGCAGGCCTTGCGAGCCGCCAGGTGCAGCGCCTTGAGCGCGAGCCGATCGGTCGCCCGCAAGTTGCCTCGTCCGATCTCGAAGATGGCATCGTGGGCGCCATCGTCGAAGGGCTCGGTGGTGGCCCCGGCGACCGTGCAGCGGTGGATCACGTATGCGCGGGTCTCGTCGCGACTCAGGGGGCGGAGGGTGGCGTAGTGGGCCAGGCGGCGCGCCACGTCCTCGAGCTCGGACCGGCGCAGCAGCTCCGCGAGCGGAGCCTGGCCGATCAGGAGCAGGGACAGCAGCAATTGGCTATCCATCGCGTAATTCGTGAGCGTCTTGAGCAGGCCGAGCACGTCGGGTCGCAGCTCGTGGGCGTCATCGAAGATCAGCAGGGTGCGCAGGCCATCGGCGAGCGCTGCGTTCTCGACGGCAGCCTGGATGTTCCGGATCAGGCCCGGCGTGGAGCCGGCGGAAGGGATGGCGAGGGCTGCGGTGATGGCTCGGCACATGTCGCGCTTGGACAGCGAGGCGACCTTGACGTAGTGGATGCGGTAGCGCGCCTCGGGCAGGGCGTCGCACAGGGCGCGGACCAAGGCGGTCTTGCCGGTGCCGGCGGGAGCGATGAGGGCGGCCGACATGCGCTCCTCGATGACTTGGCGGAGCTCTTGCAGGACGTCGTCGAACTGGCCGTGGGTGAAGCGGTGCCGGACGGGCAGCTCGCGGGTGAAGGGGGTGGCCTGCAGGCCGAATTGTGCACGTAGCTCCATGGCTACTCCTGGTCATCGGGGTCGGTGAATCCGCCGTCGGGTCCCACGATGGGCCCGAGGTGGTCGTTGAAGGCGAGGGCGGCTGCGCTGGCGGGCGGCGGCCTGGTCGATGACGTGTCGGAGCCCTCGTCCGAGCCGCGCCGCGCCTTCGCATTCGCGTGCACATCGACGGGGTACAGCTCGATGAGCGTGCCGCCATCGAGCGGCAGCTGGACCGTGCCCTCGAGCAGACGCAGGTACAGCACCACCGTGCGGCCGGCGTAGCCACGCGGCACCTCGTAGGCGGCTCCATGCAGCGAGACGACGTGGTCGTTGGACACCAACCGCTCCTCGAACATCACGAAGCGCTGCCGCAGCCACTCGTCGCTCGCTGGAAACCGAAGCGCGCGCGGATCGGACTCCCACCGCTGCTGAGGCGACATCCGACTCAGGGACGCATGCTCGCGGACGTTGTACTGCTCGCGCAGGAAGTGTCGCAGCCGAAGCTCCAGCGCACCGCATTCCGGATCGACGTCCGCTGCTCCGTCGAGGTTGCGGAGCACGTCGGCGAGGGCCGTGCGGTTGAATCGCTCGACCTTGCCGCGACCCTGTGGGTACCCCGCCGCTCCCAGGATCCAGGCCGCCTTGAGCTTGCGGACCACCTCTGCGGTGTCGTGGGCGCGGAATCCGGGTCCTCGATCGAGGTAGACGGCGTCCATGAGGCCGTGGCAGCGGACCACCTGGTACAGGCCGCGGAGGAACAGCGGCACGTTCTCGGAGGTGCCCACGACCACGTCGAGCCCGTAGCGGGACGCGTCGTCGAGGAAGAACAGGGCGACCCGCTTGGCGCGGGTGCTGCCGGCACGGAAGTGCTTGCCGTCGCACAGCACCATCTGCATCCGGTGTGCGTAGGCAAACCGACGGGCATCCCGCCCCTTACGCTTCTTTCGACGCCGGGTGTCCGCCCCCGCACGACGCAGCACACGCCACACCGTGGTCCGATCCACCTTCTGGTCGGGCTCGATGAAGCCGTGGTGGCGGGCTCGGCGGAGCAGCTCCGGAATGCTGGCGGGCGGATCGGCCTCCTTCTGATCGACGAGGAAGTCGATGAGGGCGCGCTCGAGGACCTTGGAGAGCTGGGTGCGCGGGCGTGCCGCGGGCTCGAGGCCCGGGACCCCTCGCTCCCGGAACGCACGCAGCCAACGGTACAGGGTTCGCACGCTGACGTGACGGGAGGCGCCCTCGAGCGTCAGGTGGGGATGCGACGCGGCCGTCTGCACGGCGTCGGCATGCACCTCGCCGCGCAACGTACGCCCGAGCACCTCGCTGACCACGCTGAACCGAAACAGGGCCTCCGGGGAGGCGGTGTAGGAGACATGGGCGGGCATCCGGGAGCTCCGAAACGCGGGTCCCGAACCCTCACCCGGGAGCGCCCGGCGGGCCGCGGCCCCCTTTCGTGGATCCCTTCGCCGAGCGGATCTGCGGACACCCGGGCGGCGTTCCCGAGGAACGGAACGGACCCAGGGGTCGCAGCACGCCACGCCGCCACCACCAAGGGCGGCCCCACAGCCCGGCGAGGTGTCCAGCGATGAGCAGCCGCACCAGCCGGTGCTCCGCAGGGCGAGCCTCGAGCACCGCCTGGACCGCCTGGCCACGAGCGCGGTCGCCCGGGCAGGCTCGGATCCGGCTCGCCGCATCCCGCAGCACGAGCGTGTCGACGTACAGCGCCATCGCGATGCGGTGTTGGGTGGCTATGCCACTGTCGAGCCCCAGGTTGCGGACCGCCACCTTCAGCCGTCGTTGCTGCGTCGACCGCCAGCCCGGCACCTCCAGCGCCGGATCTGGGTCGGCGTCCTTCCACCCAGGAACAGAGCGTTCCCACGAACGGCCCTCCGCAGCGTCGAGAGCCGCCTCGAACAGCGTGTCCGTGGCGGTGGCATCGCCGACCCGCGAACCATCTGGCGCCACACGCACCAGCGCCACCTGGCCGTAGGGGTAGTGTCCAGGCGGGTACACCGTGAATGCCACATCGTGAACCGTGCACCGCACCACCATCAGCGGATGCCGCGGGCCCGTGCTCTGCGGCCGCCAGTGCTGAACCCCCACCGAGCACGCCTCACCGGGCTTGCACCAAGGGCACACCTCCGGGATTTCGGGGCGCAGGACTCCGTCCTCGTCGGGCCGGTAGGCCGCGATGACGAAGGGGCGGGTTGCGGCGATCGCGCGTGGCGTGTAGGTCTGAGCTGCCTATTGGCACGCGTCGGGCGCTTTCTGAGGGCGGGACCGGCGCGTACTTCGAAGCCCACGGTCCTGCTACGGCCGTGGGCTTCCCCCTTCTGGGGCCGGGTTCAGCTCCCCGCTACCGGGTCGTCATCCGGCTGGCCATCCGCGCCACGGAACGTGCAACCGGAACGCTCTGCCCGCGTTCCTGGTCACGCAACGCAACAGCAACAGCAGGACTTGCGGCGGTGTGCGAGGTCCACCTGGGCGAGGAGCCACTCGACGGTACACTGTATCCACACTGCCAACGGTGGGGGTCAGGCGTGCGCCGGCGTGCGTCTCGTACCGTATCCACACTGCCAACGAACGGTGGGGGTCGGGCGTGCGCCGGGGTGTGAGATGACCAGTGCTAGGCT
>JBDLIK010000422.1:0-3884 GCA_039714895.1 Myxococcota bacterium
GAGAGGTCGGACCAGCTCGGCACCGTCGGGATCCCCGGGTAGGGTTGCACGCTCTGGTCCAGCAGGCCCAGGGTCTTCATGCGCAGCAGCCGAGCGTTCCGGATGGCGTCGAAGCCCTCGTCGTATCGGCCGCTGAAGCTGACCCGTTCGTCGTCGGCGAGAGGCCCGTGGGGCGCCTGGAAGGAGAGGTAGCTGAAGAAGGGACGCCCCGCGGCGCGCGCTTCGGCGATGCTCTCGAGGACGAAGTCGGTGAAGAAACGCGTGGAGAAGTACCCGGCGGGAAGACTCTCGACATCGGCTCCGTCCCGGGTGTAGCGAGCCCGCGGCCGGCGAGGGACCGCCGAGCGCATGTCCTGCCAGTGGCTGGCGGCCGCGTCGTGGAGCACGAAGCTGCGCTCGAAGCCCCGGGCGCGCGGGAGGTTTCCGGGCTCCTCGCCGAGGGCCCACTTGCCCGCCATGGAGGTGTGGTAGCCGGCGTCGCGTAGCAGGCTGGCGACGGTCACCACGCGCTCGCTGAGCCGCCCCTCGTAGCCCGGCTGCCCCTTCTGGATCGGCTCCGGATGCCGACCGTCACTCACACCGAAGCCGGCCACGTGGTTGTCGACGCCCGTGAGCAGCATGGCCCGCGAGGGCGCGCCCCGGCAGGAGACGTAGAAGTCCGTGGCCCGCAGGCCCGAGATCGCCAGAGCGTCGAGGTTCGGCGTCGGGATCTCGCCCCCGTAGGCACCGAGGTCGCTGTAGCCCAGGTCGTCCGCGACGATCACCAGGAAGCTCGGCCGTTCGACCGCGGGGTCGTGGACCTCCGCGCTCGCACAGGTCAGCGCGACCCCGGCAGCCAACAGGATTCCGACGAGCGTCGGCCTCATCGGGGCGGGCTGCGCCGCAACAGCGTATCCGCTCCGAAGCTCGTGTCGTCACGCTCGGGGTGGTCGAGGGTGTAGTGCAGCCCCCGGCTCTCCTTGCGGCGGGTGGCACACTCGATCACCAGCTCTGCCACCGTTGCGAGGTTGCGCAGCTCGATCAGGTCCGGCGTGAGGCGGAAGTTCCAGTAGTACTCGGCAATCTCCTCCTGGAGCAGGTCGATGCGGTGGCGGGCCCGGGCCAGACGCCGGTCGCTGCGGACGATCCCCACGTAGTTCCACATGAAGCGCCGCATCTCGTCCCAGTTCTGGGTGATGACCACGGCCTCCGAGCTCTCGGTGGCTTCGCCTTCTTCCCAGAGTCGGGCCTCGTCCTTCGCAGGCGGGATCTCGTCGAGACGAGCCAGGCTCTCCTGGGCCGCCGCATTTGCGAAGACCACCGCCTCGAGCAGCGAGTTCGAAGCCAGCCGGTTCGCGCCGTGCAGGCCCGTGCAGGCAACCTCTCCCACCGCGAAGAGGTTCGGCAAGTCCGACTCCGCTGCGAGATTCGTGCGCACCCCCCCGCAGCAGTAGTGCGCTGCAGGCACCACGGGGATGGGCTCGGTGGCCAGGTCGAGGCCGAACTCCTGGCAGCGCGCCGTGATGGTCGGGAAGCGCTGGCGCACGAACTCGGGGTCCCGTCCGGTGATGTCCAGCAGCACCCAGTCGTCTCCGGAGCGCTTGAGCTCGGTGTCGATGGCCCTCGCCACCACGTCCCGGGGCGCCAGGTCGGCGCGCGGGTGGTAGCGGCCCATGAAGGGGTCGCCGTCGCGGGTCCGGAGGACCGCGCCCTCGCCGCGCACGGCTTCTGAGATCAGGAACGATTTTGCCTTGGGGTGGAACAGGCAGGTGGGGTGAAACTGGAAGAACTCCATGTTGGCGAGGGTGGCGCCCGCCCGGTAGGCCATGGCCATGCCGTCTCCGGAGGCGATGTCCGGGTTGGAGGTGTAGAGGTAGACCTTCCCGGCTCCCCCGGAAGCCAGCAGGGTCACCCGCGCCTGGAAGGGCTCCACCACGCGCCGATCGGCATCGAATACGTAGGCCCCGAGCGCTCGGTCCGGGCCGGCCACGCCCGCCCGGCTGGCCGTGAGCAGGTCCACGGCCACGTGGTTCTCGAAGAGCTCGATGTTCCGGTGAGCCCGGACCCGGGCCAGGAGCACGCGCTCGATCTCCCGGCCGGTGGCGTCCTGGTGGTGGAGGATGCGCCGCCGGGTATGTCCCCCCTCCTGTCCCAGGTCGAAGCGTGCGGCGCTCGGCTCCGCCACGGCGGCGCGGTCGAACTCCACGCCGAGCTTGAGGAGCGCCTCGATCATCTGGGGCCCGTGGTCCACCACGAAGCGCACGACGTCCTCGTGGCAGAGCCCGGCCCCGGCTTCGAGGGTGTCCTGCACGTGGGCCTCGAGGGAATCGTCCGAGGCCTGGACCGCGGCGATGCCTCCCTGGGCCCAGTTGGTGGCCGAGTCTGCCGCCGCCTTCTTGGTGACGACGGCAACCCGGCCGCGGGCGGCCGCCTGTAGGGAGAAGAAGAGACCGGCGATTCCACTGCCGATCACCAGGAAGTCGAAGCTCTGTCGGTCAGCCACCGGGCTCCCCTTGGGGATATGGTGCGTCAGGTCCTAAAGGGAAGGGTGTGGTGGATCCGATACGCCTATGGGTTCAGTCCGAGTCGACCCCCTGAGACTATCGCGGGAGGCGTGGCAGCCGCTACGCAGATCTCCGCGAGGCCCGGCGAGGTTCGATCTACCCCTGGGGGAATTGCCGTGAGCCGAAGCCGACTCCCCATCGTTCTGCTGGCCCTGGGGCTTCTAGCCGGCGCTCCGGCGCCCCCGGCAGCCGCCGACACCCTCTACCAGTTCGTGGACGAGGACGGCGTCCTCCACTTCAGCAACGCACCGGTGGACCGCCGCTTCGTGGCGCTGCGGCGCAGCAGCCCCAAGCGAACCCCCCGGATCCGCACCTTCGATGGGCTGATCCGCGAGACCGCTCGGCAGCAGCGGGTGCCCCCGGCGCTCCTCAAGGCCGTGATCGCCGCCGAGTCCCGTTTCAACCCGGTGGCGGTGTCGCCCAAGGGCGCCCAGGGGCTGATGCAGCTCATGCCCGCCACCGCCCGGGACCTGGGCGTGCAGGACCCCTTCGAGGCCGAGGACAACGTCCGGGGGGGCGCCCTCTATCTCCGGCGGCTCATGGACCGCTACGGGGACCTCTCCCGGGCTCTGGCCGCCTACAACGCCGGCCCCACCGCGGTGGACCGCTATCGCGGCATTCCCCCCTACCGGGAGACCCGGCAGTACGTGGACCGCGTTCTGACCTATTATCGTCGCTACCATGGCGACTTCGCTCGATGAGCCGAAGCCCGGGTTCCCCCCGCGCGAGCAGTTCTGGAACCTGCCCAACACCATCACGCTGCTGCGCACCGGTGCGGTGCCGCTGCTGCTCTTCTTCCCATTCTTCGAAGCCACCCGCAGCGGCAGCCAGGCGATGGCCTGGATCTTCATCGTCGCCGCCGTCACCGACCTGGTCGACGGCTGGCTGGCCCGTCGGGGCGCCCAGGTCACCCGGATCGGCAAGCTTCTCGATCCCCTGGCCGACAAGCTGCTGGTCAGCACGGCGCTCATCGTGCTGCTGTCGGTGGGCCGCATCCCGGACTGGGCCACCGTCCTGGTGGTGGTGATCGTCGGCCGGGAGCTCGCCGTCACCGGGCTGCGCGGCCTGGCCTCCGCCGGCGGTCGGGTGATGGCGGCGTCGGGCTGGGGGAAGGTCAAGGCCGTGTTCCAGAACATCGCCATCGGGGCGCTGCTCTTCCCGGATCCGACTCTGGGCCTGCCGGCCCACGGCATCGGCATGGTCTTCCTCTTCCTGGCAGCAGGCTTGACTCTCTGGTCCGGATATGGGTATTTCGCGGACTACTTCGGATCCGCCGGGGCGGCCGAGACAGCTGACGTGGATGAAGCGGACGGAGGTGCAGGATGAGCCGGCTCACGGAGC
>JBDLIK010000423.1:0-3883 GCA_039714895.1 Myxococcota bacterium
TCACCTCGAGCAGGCGCTGGGCGAGCGCGGGGTCACCGTCGAGCAGGCTGAGGATCTGCTGTGTCAGTCCCATCTCGAGCCCTCCGCGCCGGGGGCGCACGCACAGCACTCGAAGCCGGAGCCGACGGGGGCCAGGACGATCGTCGAGTAGAAGGTCTGAACGTCGTTCACACAAGGTCCTCCCAGGACAGCGCCGGAAGGCGGGGCCGATCAGTATAGCTTCGCTGGGATCGGTGCCGCTCAGATTTCTGAAGGAAATCAATAAGTTACGTGTCAAGTTTCCGACGCCCCGCGGCACCGGGTCGCGGCGGGCATTCCCGTTCTCAGTCGCCGACTTATGGAGCAACACCCGAGGGAGAGGAGAGTTTTCACTGCGTGGTGAAAAAACTACTTATGAGTGAGATTCCCACCGATCCAAGTCTGGCAGATCGAACCGTCGTCGCCGATCACCACCAGGTCGGCCCGGGCTCCGACCCGTAGCGTGCCCCGCTCGGATTCGATCCCCAGCAGTCGGGCGGGGCGGAGGGTGCAGGCAGCGACCGCCTCGGGCAGCGTGGCACCGGTGAACTCGCGGAAGTTGGCGACGGCGCGGTCGAGGGTGAGGTGACTGGCGGCCAGACGGCCGTCGGGAAGCCGGAGGGCGGTGCCGTCGCTGTGCAGCTCACCAGAGCCGAAGGACGGGGCGGCCGTGCCGGCGGGGCCGGGCGGGTCGATCTCGACCCGATCGGTGATGAGCACGAGGCCCTCCCCCTTGGCGCGGGCCGCCGTGCGCACCGCGGCCGGGTGGACGTGGGCGCCGTCGCAGATGAGATCGCAGCTCAGGCGGTCGTCGGCGAGAGCGAAGCCCGCGGTTCCGACGTCCCGGTGGTGGAAGCTCCCCATGGCGTTGAAGAGGTGCGTGACGTGGACGAGCCCTTCAGCGATGCCGGACTCGATGTCGGGCGGTGCAGCCCGGGAGTGGCCCAGCGCCGCGACCACACCCCGGCGAGCCAGGTCGCCGAGCAGGGCGGGGGCACCCTCGACCTCGGGAGCCAGCGTGACGAGGCGGACCGAGCCGTCGCCGCGCTCGAGCACCTCACGGCCCTCGGCGGGGTCATACGCACGGATGGCCGCCGAGGGCTGGGCGCCTGCTGCCTCCGGGCGGATCCAGGGGCCCTCCAGGTGGAGTCCGATTGGAACTGCTCCAGGCCACTGCTCCCGCGCCAGCAGCTCCGCCAGCGCGCCCACGCGCTCCGCGAGCACTTCCCGAGACCACGCGACGGTCGTGGCCAGAAAGCCGGTGGTCCCATGACGCACCAAGCTCTCGGATGACGCGCGCAGGGACTCGCGCCAGCCCGTTGCCTCCTGGAGCACGAGGCCACCGTGGTAGTGGAGATCGATGAAGCCCGGCGCGAGCCGTTGGCCCCGTAGATCATGGCAGGGCGCATCGGGGAGAGGGTCGGCCTCCGAAAGGATGGCGGCGATGCGCCCGCCCTCGATCAGCAGTGAGCCCCGCTCGGGGGCCGCGCCCTCGGGGTCGACCAGAGTTGCGCGGGTGAGGACGCAGGCCGGCATCGGGATGCGGAGTCTCTCACCCCCGGGAGCCGGGTGCCATGTGGGCTCACCGGTCGAGCGGGTGCAAAACGCCTCAAGCAGAGCTGTGAAGCGCCCGATTCACCCCCCATGGCGCAGTTCGGGAGCGACGTCGAGAGCGACCTGCAGCTCCTCGACATCAAGACCAAGCAGCTGCGCAACGAGTACGAGCAGTACTTCCTGGGCACCCGGCCCCGGGAGCCGCATCTGCTCCGGGGCGAGGTGCAGAAGATGGTCACCTACTTCACGAACGTCTCCATCTCGAACACCGCCCAGCGCTTTCGCTTCAACAGCCTGCAGGCTCGCTTCTTCTCCCTGCGCCGGCACTGGGACAACACGCTGCGAAAGATCGAGGACGGCACCTACCAGCGGCAGGTCTTCAAGGCGAACCTGCGCAGGCCGTCGACGGCATCGGACGCCGCTGCGGCAAGGCAGCCGGATTCGGACGCGAAGTCCAACGAGCCCGACCTCTTCGCCAACTATCTGGCTGCGCGGCAGCGTTGCGGACAGAACGTGGAGCGCCTGGATCGTGCCCGCGTCGACGAGATGATCACGAAGCAGCGCGAGGCGATCCGCGCCCGCACCGGCCGGACGGACGTGCGCTTCCGCGTCGTCGTCGAGGACGGCCGCGCCAAGCTCAAGGCCAGCCTGAGCGAGTAACGGGTCGGCCGCCGCAGCCCTGGTGTGGACCGAAGGACGTTGTTTCCACGGCCTGATCCACATGTGGGTACGCGGCCCTCGAAGCCGGCCTTCGAAGGCTGGGCGGAAGTCAAGCGCAGCCTCCACGGACATCCGTCGTGGGGTACCACGGCGCTGCGCAGCAGTGCGCCGGGGGGCTCCGAGGCCCGGACGCGGCCGACGGAGTATCGCTGCGAGCCATGGAGCCCAGTCTTCGAAGGCCGGCTTCGAGCCCCCGCAGAGCCAGAGCTTGCTCGGGGAGCCTCAGGTGTGAACAACGTCCTGAGGCACCGAACCTACGCGCGGCCGCCCGTGCGGATCCGGACCACCGCACGCTCCAGGGCTGCTTCCCAGAGCCGGAACTCGTGCTCGTCTGCGTTCTCGGCGCGCAGTCGCTGGAGCTCCGCCTCGGCACCCCGCTGGGCGCGCTGGGCGCGGGCGACGTCGATCTCCCGGGCGAGCTCGCAGGCCTCCGCGAGCACCACCACACGATCGGGACCTACATCCGCGAATCCGCCGGAGATGGCCGCGTATTCGGTCCCCGCGCTGCCCCGCAGCTCGACCTCGCCGACCTTGAGCGGCGCCAGGAAGCGTTCGTGACCCTCGAGGACACCGAAGCGTCCCTCGCTACCGGGCAGCACGACCGTCTCCACCTCGCCCTCGTAGGCGGGGCCCTGGGGGGTCACGATGTTGAGCTGCACGGACACTCTTCCTCCCCGCGCCTCAGGCCAGCCGCTTGGCCTTCTCGACGGCCTCTTCGATGGTGCCCACCAGGTAGAAGGACTGCTCGGGCAGCGCGTCGTGCTTGCCTTCGAGGACCTCCTTGAAGCCCCGGATGGTGTCCTCCAGGCGTACGTAGACCCCCTTCGTCCCGGTGAACTGCTCGGCGACGCTGAAGGGCTGGGAAAGGAACTTCTGGAGCTTGCGCGCCCGGGCCACGGTGAGTCTGTCCTCGTCGGAGAGCTCGTCCATCCCGAGGATGGCGATGATGTCCTGAAGGTCCTTGTACTTCTGGAGCACCGTCTGCACGCCACGCGCCACGCGGTAGTGCTCCTCGCCGAGGACCTGCGGGTCGAGGATGCGGCTCACCGAGTCGAGCGGGTCCACGGCCGGGTAGATGCCGATCTCCGTGAGCGCTCGCGAGAGCACGGTCTGCGCGTCCAGGTGGCTGAACGCCGTGGCGGGGGCCGGGTCCGTCAGGTCGTCGGCGGGCACGTAGATGGCCTGCACCGACGTGATCGAGCCCTTCTTGGTGGAAGTGATGCGTTCCTGGAGCTCGCCCATGTCGGTGGCGAGGGTGGGCTGGTAGCCCACCGCAGAGGGAATCCGGCCCAGCAGCGCCGACACCTCGGAGCCCGCCTGGGTGAAGCGGAAGATGTTGTCGATGAAGAGCAGCACGTCCTTGCCCTCTTCGTCGCGGAAGTACTCCGCACAGGTCAGCGCCGAGAGCCCGACGCGTGCCCGGGCACCCGGCGGCTCGTTCATCTGGCCGTAGACGAGGGCCGCCTTGTCGAGCACCGTGCTGCCGTCGGACAGCTTCGTGTCCGCCATCTCGTTCCAGAGGTCGTTGCCCTCGCGGGTGCGCTCCCCCACCCCACCGAACACCGAGTAGCCCGAGTGCTCCTGGGCGATG
>JBDLIK010000424.1:0-3878 GCA_039714895.1 Myxococcota bacterium
TGCGGCGCAGGGCGTCGGAGAGGATGGTCGCCTTGGCATCGAGCTGCGCCGCGTACGTCACGTGCTGCCACGCGCAGCCCCCGCAGCTGCCGAAGACTCCGCAGACCGGATCCGTGCGCGCGGGGCCCGCGCTGACGAGATCCTGCACGCGCCCGCGTGCGAACCGCGGGCGCTCCTCCACCAGCCGGACGCGGACCCGGTCTCCCGGCGCCGTGTCGGGCACGAAGACGACGCGACCATCGGCTGCGCGCCCCACTCCGTCTCCCCCTGCCGCGAGGGAGTCGATCTGGAGCTCGAAGGGCCGCACCGGGGGACACTAGCCCGCATTCCCGCCCTGCGGTGAGCACCGTCACCGGGCGTCTGCCCGGATCGCACCGAAGAGACAGGGCGGTGGGTTGGCAGCCTGGATGAAGGAGACGTCTTGACGGGGCACAAGGACTACGACCGAAGCCGCATGCTCGAGACCGCGGCGCGCGCCACCACGCGTCGCCGCAGGCGCAAGGCGATCCGTTGCTACCGGCGCGTGCTCGCCGCCGAGCCGCAGAACGCGGGGCTGCACCTCCGACTCGCGCCCCTGCTGGCGCAGACCGGTGAGCACTTCGACGCCTGGCTGAGCTACCGGATCGCCGCCAAGGCGCTGCTCCGCCAGGGCCAGGAGACTCGGGCCGTCGCCTTGCACCGGGAGGCCACGCGCCAGCTGCCGCGCAACGCAGACGTCTGGTGCACCCTGGCCCGGCTGGAGCTCAAACGCGGGCGGCGCTCCGAGGCCTTCGAGGCGCTCGCCCTCGGTCGCAGCCGGCTTCGGCGGCGTCGTGAACGACCCGAGGCGATCCACCTGCTGCGTCAGGCCCTCGAGCTCGAGCCCGGCCATGCTCGGACGACGGTGGACCTGGCGCGGCTCCTGCATCGTTCCAAGCGCCGGGAGGAGGCATGGCTGCTGCTGGAGAACCGTGCCGCGCGGGCCAGCGGGGCCGATCGTCGGCGCTTGCGGGGCGCCCAGCTCGGGCTCTTCCCATCCCTGCGCCACCTGTGGCTCTGGCTGCGGGCGCTCCGCGGCAACCGACGCACGAGGTCGCGCGGGGGAGCAGGCATCGTGGCGGCGCAGCTAGTGGACGTTCGAGGCGGCAGTCTCGTCGGAGGACACCGGTAGGATCCGCACCGGAACCGATCGGCTGCGGTCGTACAGGCGCGAGTAGAGACGATCCGCGACACCGTACTTGGCGGCCATGGCCCGGTTCACCTGGACCCGTAGCTTCCCACCATCCATGGGCACGGCCTGGATCGGCTGCTCCTCCTCGCCTCGGCGCAGCTGGCCCCGCGGGTCCGCGCGGAGCCGATCGAGCCATTCAGTCTCGGGCGTGGCCGAACGAAGGTAGGAGGTCCCCTCCAGGTCGACGATCCACAGCTGGGTCTCCTGGCTCCGCCCGTGGGCGTCCTGGGTGGTGAGGGTCACGACCTCCCCCTCATCGATGGCGAGGGCCCCCAGCACGACGACCCCGACGAACAGGCCGATCGCAGTCAGCAGGATGCGCACCGTCGTCCCCCCGGCTCGACCCAATGAGTACCATGGCCGGGGTGCACGGGACCATCTTCGACCGACGGTCGCGACGAGGCTCCTGGGCCCCGAGGGATCGTCCGGCCCGGAGCTGGCCTGGGGGCGCACTGGCTGCGGCGCTGCTGCTCGGCGCGGCCACTCCGGCACCGGCGCAGGAGATCCTGGTGGCGGCAGCCTCCAGCCTGCGTGCCCCCCTCACCGAGCTCGCGCGACGCTTCGAGGAGACGCATCCCGGGTCCCGGGTCGCGCTCAGCTTTGGCGCCTCCAGCTGGCTGGCGGTCCAGATCCGGGCCGGGGCGCCGGTGGACGTCTTCCTGAGTGCCGACGCGCGTCAGGTGGCGGCCCTCTCGGACCTGGGGCTGCTGCTCTCCGACCGGAGCTACGACTTTGCGAGCAACCGGCTGGTCGTGGTCGTCTCCCGTCGCGCAGACTTCCAGCTCGAGACCCAAGGCGACCTCGCGCGGCCGGAGCTGCGACGCTTCGCTCTGCCTCCGTCGGTGGTGCCCCTCGGCCACTACGGACGCGCCTGGCTCCAGGAGCGGGGGCTCCTGGCAGCCCTCCAAGGGAGAACCGTGCAGAGTACCGATGCCCGGGCGACGCTGGCCGCGGTGGAGCTCGGCCAGGCCGACGCGGCCCTGGTCTATGCCACCGACGCAGCGCTCTCCGACCGCGTCCGGGTGGCCTTCCGCGTGCCCGAGTCGGAGCAGCCTTCCATCCTCTACGTGGCCGCGCTCACACCGCGGGGCGCGCGCCACCCCGCGGCGGAGGCGTTCCTGCGGTTCCTGCGGGATCCCGGCGCCACGCTGCTCGAGGCCGCCGGCTTCCTGCCCTCCCCCTCCGAGGCGCGCCCGTGAGCACCGCCGAAGTGCTGTCCATCACCGGCCTCACCCTGCGCGTGGCGGGAACGGCGACCCTGCTGCTGCTGCCACCCTGCACACTCCTCGGCTACCTGCTGGCCCGGCGGCGCTTCCCGGGGCGCGCTCTGCTGCAGGCAGCCGTCACGCTGCCCATGGTGGTTCCGCCGGTGGCCGTGGGGCTCGCGCTGCTGCTGCTGATCGCCGCCCTCGATCTCCCGCTGGCATTCACCTGGTGGGCAGCCGTCCTCGCCGCCTGCGCGGTGAGCTTCCCGTTGCTGGTTCGCGCCTGCGAGCAGGCCTTTGCCGAGGTGGATGCGCGCTACGAGCAGGTGTCGCGCTCGCTGGGCCTCGGGCGGCTCGAGACCTTCTTCCGCACGAGCCTACCCCTCGCCCGGCGCGGTGTGCTCTACGGGGCTCTGCTGGCCTTCACCCGGGCGCTCGGCGAGTTCGGTGCCACCGCCATCGTGGCCGGCCTCATCCCTGGGCGCACGGAGACGCTGGCGCTGGGCATCTACTCGCGGGTCCAGATCGGAGATACGCGCGGCGCCCTGTGGCTCTGCGCCGCCTCCTTCGCGCTGGCCCTCGGCGCCATGTGGATCGCCGAGGGCTGGCTGCGCCGAGGGCGTTCGTGACGCAGTCCTCCCAGATCGATCTGCGTCTGGAACGCGCGGGGTTCGAGCTGGACGTCTGCTTCCGCTGGAGCGAGCGCGCTGCCGTCCTCTTCGGGCCCAGCGCGTCCGGGAAGACCACTCTGCTCGAGACCGTGCTGGGGCTGCACCGGCCTGTGCGCGCCCGGGTCGAGCTCTTCGGCGAGGTTCTCGAGGACACAGCCAGGGGCCTACGGCGGCCTGTGGAAGCACGAGGGCTGGGCTGGGTCCCCCAGCAGCCCGCGCTGCTTCCCCACCTGAACGTCGCGGGAAACCTGCGCCTGGGGCTGCGGCGGGCGGGCAGCGAAGGGCCGGCTCACCTCGATCGGGCGACCCGGGTGCTCGAGATCGGCCACCTGCTCGAGCGTCCGGTCTCCCGGCTCTCCGGCGGGGAGCGCCAGCGCGTCGCATTGGCCCGGGCGCTCGCCTCGGGGCCCCGGATGCTGTTGCTCGACGAGCCCCTGGCCTCGCTGGACCTGGCACTGCGGGCGCGGGTGCTGCCCTTCCTGCGCCGGATTCGCGACGAGCTCGGCCTTCCCATGCTCTACATCACCCACGACCCCGACGAGGCCTTGCTGCTGGGCGAGCTGGCCATCGTCCTCGACGGCGGACGGGTGGTGGCGAGCGGAACCCCACGGGAGGTTCTCTGGAGCCGCGCGGTGCTGCCGCTCTCCGAGGCGCTCGGCATCGAGAACGTGGTGGAGGCGCGCGGCGTCACGGCGGACGAAGGCGGCTGCACGGTGGAGACCGGGGCGGGCCTGTGCCTGGTGGTCTCCGGCCGGGTCGACCCCGGGGAAGCACTGTGCCTGGGATTGCGGG
>JBDLIK010000425.1:0-3877 GCA_039714895.1 Myxococcota bacterium
CCCCCCCGACGTTCTCGATCCCGCCCGCGTCCGTCCCGGTCCCTTCCGCGACTCTCCCGGTCGTGGCGGGGCTGGCGGTCCCGATCTCCGCCTCGGTCTCGGTCGCCGCCGGGGCGCTGGCGGTCGAGAGATCCCTGGGGCGCGGCCACCACCAGGGCGCGATCCCCGATTCCGGTCACTGTGGTGGGTTGGAGCTCGACCACGATCAGCTCGCCCTCGTCGAGCTGGAAGAACGCACACGCCTTGGCGACTGCGTCGTTTCGGGTTGCTGCCAGGAACTCCTGGGACTCCTGCTTGGGCTCGTAGGACACGGATTCCTCCTGAGTGGCGCCGACACTAGGAGCCTGGCTCGCGATGCGCCACTGGCGCGCGCGCCGTCAGCCTGTCTCGGTGGCCTTTTTCGCGGGCTTCGGTGCTTTGGCGGGGCCCGGTTTCTTGCCGCCCCGGTTCACCGAGAGCTGATGAACGATTCCGAGGAGGTTGCTCACGAACCAGTACAGGACCAGGCCGGAGGGGAAGCGATAGAACATGACCGTGAACATCACGGGCATGACAGTCATCATCATGCGCGCCTGGGCAGGATCGATGGTGGTGGGAGTCAGCCGCTGCTGCAGCACCATGCTCGCCCCCATCAGGAGCGGCAGCACGCGCACGGGCAGATCGAGCTCCGGAATGGTGAAGAGGGTCTCGGGCGCTGACAGGTCATTGATCCACAGCATGAACGGAGCCTGCCGGAGCTCGATGGAGCTCTGCAGCGCGTAGTAGAGCCCGATGAAGACCGGAAGCTGGAGGAGCATGGGCAAGCAGCCGCCCAGCGGGTTCACGCCCGACTGGCGGTACAGCTTCATCATCGCCTCGGACTGCTTCTGACGGTCGTCGGCGTACTTCGCCTGGATCTCCTTCATCCTCGGCTGCAGCTCCCCCATCCCGCGCATGGAGCGCATCTGCTTCGACATGAGGGGAGCGGTGATCAGCCTCATGGCGATGGTGATGAGGATGATCGAGACCCCGTAGTTCGGCACGACGGCATGGGTGGCCCGCAGCAGCCAAGAGAAGAAGGCGGTGAGTGGCGCGATCCACGCCCAGCCGCGATCGATGGATCTCTCCAGCTGGGCACCCACCGCGGCGAGGCGCTCGTCCTCCTTCGGCCCGAGGTAGGCTCGATACTCCCGCACGAGCTGCTGACCGGGCGGAAGCAGGGTCGGACGGAAGCCCACCTTCGCCAGCGCTCCCTGACCGTCGGAGAGAGGCTTGAAGGTCACGCGCGCATCCCGTGGCACATCCGGGAGCAGGACAGCCAGGAAGTACTGGGTCGAGGCCCCGGCCCAGTCGAGCTCCCCGCTGTAGTCGATCGGACCTCCGCCATCGCCTTGGCCCAGCAGCCGCGACATCATGCCGGGCTGGCCGAAGCCTTCCACGGAGCTGCGCTCGACGCTTCCCTGCGCGAGGGCGATCACCACCTGGTTTGCAAAGTCCTGCGCATCCCGGCTGCGGGCTGGCCAGGTCACCTCGAATTCCGGCTCGACGGCCCGGGACGATTGGTTGTCGACCTCGAGCAGGAGACGAACCAGATAGGAATCGGGGTCGAAGCGGTAGACCTTGCGGACGTGGACCCCGTCGAACTCTCGCTGGAAGACCAGCTCCCAGGGCCCGGATTGCTCGAAGTCGAAGCGCGCGGCGCGGAGGTCTCCCCCGCCCAGACCCGCCAGGGGGGTAGCCAGCGCAGCTTCTCCCCGAACCAGGGTGGTCAGCTCCACCGGCGGATTGCCCGCCTGTTGAGCATCTCGGAACTCGGAGAGCTGCCATCCAGTCAGGGCCCCCCCCCGGGAGGTCAGCTGCGCGCGGTAGAGAGGAGTCTCGATGATCACCTCGCGAGCGTCTGCGATGGCGATGGTCTCGGGCGCCGCCGGGGAGGGGACGGCCCGGACAGGGGCAGGATCAGTTTCAGCAGTAATTTCATCGGCTTGCGGAGATGCTGGCAGCTCGTGACGGGGGACCGGCGACTCGCGGTGGTCCCCCGGGGGAATCTCCTGATCTTCTGCCTGCCACATGCTCCAGCTCACGAGCACGAGGAAGGAAAGAGCAAGGGCGAGGAAAAAGTTTCGGTCCACGCGAAGCCTTCAGTTCACCGGGTCGTAGCCGCCGGGGTGGAAGGGATGGCAACGCAGGATGCGGCGTATCGCCCTCCCGCTTCCTCCTAGCGGTCCGTGTTGGCGGATGGCATCGATCGCATAGCTCGAGCAGCTGGGCTCGTAGCGACACGCACCACCGAGCAAGGGCGACAGCAGGAGCTGATACGCCTGCAGAACGAGGATCAGGGCTCCAGCGAGCCCTCGCTCGAGGACGCGAAGAGGCCTGAGAGCTCTTCGCTGGCCTCGCGACCCCCGAGGCAGGCGGCGCTCGAGCGCGCAATCACCACGAGGTCCGCCGTCGGCAGAAGCTCGCGTCGTCTCCGAAACCATTCGCGGATATGCCTCTTTACGCGATTGCGGGTGACCGAGCCGCCGACACGACGGCTCACCGTGACCCCCAGCCTGGGATTGCTGACCGTACCCCCCGCTTGGCGTTCCGTCAGCAGCACGACGAAGCTCCGCGAGGCACGTCGATCACCGCACCTGGACACCCGCCGGAAGTCTCGTGCGCTTCGAAGACGGTCGTACCGGCGCAGGCGACGGTACCGGTCGGCCACGACTACTTCGAAGAAAGCTGGACAGCGAGGCGCTTGCGCCCCTTCGTCCGCCGGCGCTTCAACACCGCCCGGCCGGCAGCCGTCTTCATCCGTGCCCTGAACCCGTGGCGACGGAGTCTTCGACGCCGGCTCGGCTGATAGGTCCGCTTCACCTGCTGAGATCCTCTGCCCCTTGGGAGATCCTGAAGCGATCCGACGGAGCCAGCTGCCCCGGGGGTATGGCCGACGGAGCGTACCGGGGCACGCTCCTCTGTCAAGGAAACGTCTCCCCGACGGTGCGGGTGCCCGCACCATTCATTCCGCCGTGATACCATCGGAGCTGGGGTGTGTTTCGGTCAGCTGCCGCCGCCTTCGATCCAGGTGCCGACAAAGCCTAGAATCCCGCTTTGTCGCAGCCTTGCATGACGTTCGTCAGCTTGCTGACTCACTGCCTCTGCTACGACTGCTTTCTCCTATGAACCAAAGAGATCCAGAAGGAAACGGAGCACGAGGTATGAAATTCAAGATCGAGAAGGCCGACCTTCAACGAGGCCTCGCCCGGATCCAATCCGTCGTCGAGAAGCGCAACTCGATGCCGATCCTCGCCAATGTGCTCCTCGAAGCAGAGAAGCCGGGAGGGATCATCCTCTCGGCGACGGATCTCGAGGTTGGGATCCGTAGCTGTCATGACGCGAAAGTTGCTACGGCGGGTAGCGTCACGGCATCCGCGAAGAAGCTCTACGAGATCATTCGGGAGCTGCCCGATGAGCCGATCGACATCGAAACGACCGACAACAACTATCTGAGCATCTGCTGTGCACGAGCTCGCTTCTCATTGGCTGGAACCGCCGCCGAGGAGTATCCAAGCCTGCCGGACTTCATGCCAGGCAAGCTGGCGAAGCTCCAAGCCGCGGTCGTAGCCACCATGATCGATCGCACGCTCTACGCGGCCTCCGTCGATGAGACCCGTTACAACTTGAACGGCGTGCTCTTCGAGGTCGTAGCGGAGACGGGCAAGATTCGAATGGTCGCCACCGATGGACATCGGTTGGCGATGGTCGAGCGCAGCATTGGGCCGGATGCGGAAGGTCTTGCAACCGGCGTGATCATTCCGAGAAAGGGTCTCGGTGAACTCAAGCGTCTCGTGGACGAGGAAGACGCCGATGAGATAGAGCTCGGCTTCGAAGGCAATAGCGGTCTGGTTCGCAA
>JBDLIK010000426.1:0-3870 GCA_039714895.1 Myxococcota bacterium
GCGAGGTGAGCATCTCCCTCGGCTCGCGGATGAGGAACGCGTGCCGAACGTCGCTCAGCCAATCGCGCTCCACCCCGGGTAGGAGGTGATGGGCCATCTGCTTCTGATAGAAGATCCGCCTGCCCTCGGGGACCTTCCCCGTCAGCCACGCTATCACCCTGCCCGGGTCCGTGTCGTGCCGGCGAAGGATCTCTTCCCTGCCCGGATGGCGGCGGCCGGTTACCAGAAGGTAGTGCGCGTACAGCGGCTCGTCGCAGACATACGTATCGGGCCGGCTCCCCCACGATCGCATGAGGGCGGTGGAGATGTTGCGCGGCCCGGACCACATGGCGATCCGCACGGCTTCCGATCCCTCGGGCTCCATATCGGTGTTCATGCTGGTAGTGGCGATCGAGTGTAACCTCGCGTCCGTGTCTTGTCTCCCAAGATGGTGGGTGAAACTCCCAGGGGAAGAGCATCATGCCGACCGTTTCGCGAAGACGCTTTCTGAAGATCACGACCGCCGCCGGGGCCGGCGCGGCCGCATCCGGAGCTGCCGGCCTCACGCTTCCCGACCTGCTCGCCTCGCTTCCGGAGGACGGCGAGGTGCGGACCACTCCCACGTTCTGCGACATCTGCTTCTGGAAGTGCGGCGCGATCGCCTACACGCGCGGTGGGCGGCTGTGGAAGATCGAGGGCAATCCCGATGACCCCCTCAGCCGGGGCCGTCTGTGTCCACGCGGAACGGGCGGCATCGGCGCCCATTACGACCCGGACCGAATCCGGGCGCCCCTCGTGCGACGGGCCAACCGCGGGGACGAGCAGTGGACCGAGGTCACGTGGGACGAGGCGCTGAACGTCGTCGCCGAGCGGCTGGAACGGATCAAGGCGGAGCACGGGCCCGAGGCGGTGGCGATGTTCAGCCACGGGATCGGGGGCACCTTCCTCAAGCACACGCTGCGCGCCTTCGGGACGCCGAACATCGCCGCACCCTCCTACGCACAATGCCGCGGCCCGCGGGAGGTCGGATTCAACCTGACGTTCGGCGAGGATGTGGGCTCGCCGGAGCGCACCGACATACGGAACACCCGCTGCCTCGTCCTGATCGGCTCGCACCTGGGCGAAAACATGCACAACACGCAGGTGCAGGAGTTCGCCGAGGCTATCGAGAAGAGGGCCACGATCATCGTTGTGGACCCGCGGTACTCGGTAGCGGCGAGCAAGGCCAAACACTACCTGCCGATCAAGCCGGGCACGGACACCGCCCTCCTGCTCGCCTGGATGAACGTGCTCGTCACGGAAGGGCTGTACGACAAGGAGTACGTGGAGGAGTACGGGTTCGGCTTCGAGGCTTTCGAGGTGATCATCGGTCGCTACACCCCCGAATGGGCGTACGCGCAGACGACGATCCCGCCCGAGACGATCCGCGAGACGGCCAGGGAGATGGCCCGGCACCGGCCGGCCACGCTGGTCCACCCGGGGAGGCACGTGACCTGGTACGGCGACGATGCCCAGCGAAGCCGGGCGATCGCGCTCCTCAACGCCCTGCTCGGCAGCTGGGGACGACGTGGCGGCTTCTACACCCCGTCCAGCATGGAGGTAGCGGGCTACCCGTACCCGCCCTATCCAACGCCCGAGCGGCCGAAGCTCGACAATCCCGACGGCCGGTATCCGCTTGCGGACGGCACCCTGAGCAACGGGATTCGCGACGCGACCCTGACCGGCGAGCCGTATCCGATCAAGGGCTGGTTCGTCTACGCCACGAATCTGCTGCAGGCCCTTCCGAACCAGGAGGAGACGCTCCGAGCCATCCAGAACCTGGATTTCATGGTGGTCGTCGACGTGATCCCGAGCGAGATCGCCGGCTGGGCGGACGTGGTGCTGCCCGAGTCGGTGTACTTGGAGCGGCACGACGAGGTCAACGTCGAGTGGTTCCGCGAGCCGTTCATCGCGCTGCGGCAGCCCGTCGTGGAACCGCCGGCCGATCAGAAGCCGAACTGGTGGATCGCGCGCCGACTGGCGGAGAAGCTGGGGCTCGGTGAGTACTATCCCTGGCGTCATGTCGAGGAGTACCTGCGGCAGCGGATCCAGACGGCTGGCTACGATTTCAACGAGCTCGAGGAAAAGGGGATCATCCGAGGCCCGCAACAGCCGATCTTCTTCAACGAGGGAGTCCCGGCCGAATTCTACACACCATCCGGCAAGATCGAGTTCTACTCCCCGCAACTCGAGAGTGCCGGCTTCGACCCGGTTCCGGCTTTCACGCCGCCCGAGGAGCCTCCGCCGGGATACTTCCGCCTGTTGTACGGTCGCGCCCCCGTGCATTCGTTCAGCCGCACGCAGACGAACCCGCTGCTGAACGAGATGATGGACGACAACGAGGTATGGATCAACGAGGACGTCGCGCGACGCCACGACCTCCGAAGCGGGGACTACGTGCGGCTCAAGAACCAGGATGGCGTGATCGGCAACCGGATTCGGGTGAAGGCCACGCAGCGGATTCGCGGGGACTGCGTCTACATGGTGCACGGGTTCGGGCAGCAGGCTCGCGGCCTTCGCCGTGCCTACGGGAAGGGAGCCAGCGACGCACAGCTCATCACGCGATACGCGACCGATCCGCTGATGGGCGGAACCGGCATGAGCGTCAACTTCGTCACGCTCGAGCGGGAGGCGTAGGCCGTGGCGCGGCTGGGGATGGTCATCGACACCACGAAGTGCGTCGGCTGCATGGACTGCGTGGTGGCCTGCAAGACCGAGAACGATGTCCCGGAGGGATTCAACCGTGACTGGATCGTCACGGAAGTGAGCGGCCAGTTCCCGACCCTCCACATGGAGATCCGCAGCGAGCGGTGCAACCACTGCGACAGCCCGCCCTGCGTCTACTGCTGTCCGACGGGTGCGAGCCACATAGAGGATCTCGGGAAGACGGTGCAGGTCGACCGACACCTGTGCATCGGCTGCAAGGCGTGCCTGGCGGCCTGCCCGTACGACGCGCGCTTCATTCACCCCGACGGGTACGCCGACAAGTGCACCTTCTGCCTGCACCGGGTGGTGGAGGGCCTGGAGCCCGCGTGCGTGGCGGTGTGCCCTACTCACTGCATGTACTTCGGGGACCTGGACGACCCTAACAGCACCGTGAGCCGACTCCTCCGGTCGCGAGAACACCATACGCTGCTGCGGGAGGCGGGCACGAAGCCGCGGATCTACTTCCTGGTGTGATGACGCCGGGATGATCCGATCGACCACTGCCGGATGAGCGACACGATGCAGGAGATCACGAGCACGCGCGCGAACGAGATGGTGGACCCCGCCCTGCACATCTGGGGCTGGGAGATCCCGATCTACCTGTTCCTGGGCGGTCTCGTGGCCGGGATGATGATCATCTCCGGCTACTTCCTGCTGTCTGGCCGGCACAGGAACACGCGCTGCGCCTGCTTCGTCCTTCCCGGGCTCAGTTTGGTTCTCCTGTCGGTCGGCATGTTCGCCCTGTTTCTGGACCTCGAGTACAAGATCCACTTCTGGCGCCTCTACACGACGATCGAGCCAAAATCGCCGATGTCATGGGGCTCGTGGATCCTGCTGCTGGTCTACCCCGCCCTGCTGGCGAACTTCCTCCTGCGCATCCCGTCCCTCATCGGGTCGGGTAACCTGCGACACCTGTCCGAGCGATTGATCAGGCACGAGATGTTCGTCAAGTGGACCGGTGCTATGAACATGCTGCTCGGGGCGCTGCTCGGAGTGTACACAGGGATTCTGCTCAGCACGCTGGGGGCGAGGCCGCTGTGGAACAGCGCCATGCTGGGGCCGCTCTTTCTGACCTCCGGCCTGTCGGCGGCGGCGGCCTTCGTCCACATGATCGCCCGGGATCGCTCGGAACGGGAGCTGCTCGCC
>JBDLIK010000427.1:0-3863 GCA_039714895.1 Myxococcota bacterium
AGCTCGCCGAGCACCTGCCCGTCAGCCTGGAGGCCTTCCGCAACCGCTTCATGAGCGAAGAGAGCGCACCCGCCGAGGGCCCCTAGAGTCTAGTCCGGTCGGAGCACCGTCAGCATGGCCGGGTGCACGTGGCCGTTGCTCGCCACGATCTCCGAACCCGAGCGGGGCAGGGGGTTCCCCTCGAGGTCGCTGGTCCTGCCGCCCGCCTCCTCCACGATGAGCGCGCCCGCAGCCACATCCCAGGCGTGCAGCTTGAGCTCCCAGAACCCGTCGAAGCGCCCCGCCGCCACGTAGCAGAGGTCGAGGGCGGCGCTGCCGTCGCGTCGCAGCGCACGCGCCGAGCGCAGGAAGGCCCCGAAGCGTGCCAGGTTGTTGTCATCGGCCGAGCGCCGGTCGTACGCGAAGCCTGTGGCCAGCAGCGAGCGGCCGAGCTCCCGCTCGCCGGAGACCTGGAGCCGGCGGCCGTTCAGGAAGGCCCCCCCTCCCTGCACCGCGTGATAGAGCTCATCGAGGAGGGGATCGTAGACGACCCCCACGTGCCGAACGCCCTGACGTTCGATGCCGAGGGAGACGCAGAAGCGGGGATAGCCGTGGGCGAAGTTGGTGGTGCCATCGAGGGGGTCGATGATCCAACGCCAGGGGGCCCCGGCGAAGTCCCGGCCCCCTCCCTCCTCGGCGAGGATCGCGTCCCCCGGGCGCTCCCGCTCGAGCCGTTCCACCAGCAGGGCCTCGCAGGCCTGGTCGACCTCGGTCACCAGATCGACCGCCGAGCTCTTGGTGCTGACCCTGAGATCCGTCTCGTAGCGATCGCGCTGCAGGGCGCCCGCCTCCCGGGCCATGCCACGGGCCAGATCCAGCACCACAGTCGTCTCGTCCATCAGTCCTCCCCGGACAGGCGGTAGAGCCTGCGAGCGTTGGCGGTGGTCGCCCGCGCGACCTCGAGAAGCGGGGTCCCGCGTACCTGCGCCAGCGTCTCTCCCACCCGCGTGACCCGTGCCGGCTCGTTGCGGCGGCCGCGCAATCCCTCGGGCGAGAGAAAGGGGCTGTCGGTCTCCACCAGGATCCGGTCGAGGGGCAGCCTCCGGGCCACCTCGCGGAGCGCCTCCGCGTTCTTGAACGTGAGAATCCCGGAGAAGGAGACGAGCAGGCCGTGATCCAGGGCGCGGAGCGCGAAGTCGAGGTCGTGGGTGTAGCAGTGCAGCACACCCTCCAGCGCCCCCCCTGCTTCGCTGCGCCAGATCTCGAGCAGCTCCTCGTAGGCCTCGGGCCCGTCGCCGCGAACATGGATCGAGACCGGCAGGCCCCGCTCGCGTGCCAGGGCGATCTGCTCGGCGCAGACCGCACGCTGGGTCTCCCGGGGCGAGTGCAGGTAGTGGTAGTCGAGGCCGGTCTCGCCCACCGCCACGACTCTGCTGTGGCCGAGCCAGGCGCCCAGGCGCCGTCGACCCTCGTCGTCGAGCAGGCGTGCGTCGTGCGGATGGATCCCGACGGTGGCGTAGATGCGCGGGTCCCGGGCCGCGAGCTCGAGGGCCGCCTCGTTGTCCTCCAGGCCGTAGCCGGCACCGATGGCGACGAGCTCGCAGACGCCGGCGGCCCAGGCCCGCTCGAGGACCTCCTCGCGGTCGGCATCGAAGTCGCGAGCGGTGACGTGGCAGTGGGAATCAAACCAGGGGGGCTCGCCGGGCGCGCTTCGCGCTTGCCTCGTCACGCGCGGGTGACGGCCCGCAGGGCGAGCAGGGCCCGTTCGGCCACCATCTGGGGATTCGCGTTGCGCTGGGCCAGGGACCTGCGGCAGGTCTGCAGGGTCGCGAAGGCGGCCAGCTCGGTCTCGAACCCCCGGCGTCCGGACCGAGCCCCCAGGACCACCCGGTCGCGCAGCCAGGCCCCGGCGGTTCCGAGCAGCTGCCCGACCCCTTCGGCGGCGGGAGCGCGGGCTCCACGGTAGCTCTCGGCCCAATCCAGGACCTCGGGCACGCTGGCCCCGCTGAGCGTCTCCAGTCGATCGACGGTCTGCCGGACCTCGGGCTCCGCATCCTCGGAAAGCAGCAGCCCGCTTCGGGGAGTCCGGAAGACCACGCGTTGGCAACGGCTCCGGACGGTGGACAGGAGGCCGGCGGCGCTGGCACTCACCAGGACGAGGCAGGTGTCCGCAGGAGGCTCCTCGAGCAGCCGGAGCAGTGCGTTCTGTGCCTCCTGGTTGAGCCACTCGGCGTCCGCGATCACCGCCGCGCGTCGCCCGCCCTCCTGGGTCCGGAGGCGCAGGGGCCCCTGCAGCGCCCGGATCTGCCCGATGCGCACCCGTGTGTCGTCCGCGCCGCGTTCCACCCAGTAGAGATCGGGGTGGTCCCCCAGATGGCGGTAGAGCGGACCGCGCCGGCCCTGGCCGTCCAAGGCGATCTCCTCCCGGCCGCGGCTCTTCAGGCAGGAGGGGCAGGCCTCGCAGGGAGGTGAGCTCCCGCTGCAGACCAGCGCCCGTACGAAGCGCTCCGCGGCGGCGCGAGGCGCCGGTCCGGGGCCGGAGAGCAGGTAGGCGGAGTGCACGCGCCCGGTCTCGACCGCACGGGCGAGCAGGCTCTCGTCGCCGCGCGCGGTCGGCCGCTCCGATCCGCCTTCCCGGCCTGGCTTCATGGCGCGACTCTAGCAAGGTGTCTCTGGCCCACCGGCAGTGGGGCGGCAAGCCGGCGCGGAAACCCGCGCCGATTCAGCGGCTCAAGTCCGCCGGGCAGATCACCGATGCGGTCAGGAGCGGAGAACGGACAGGGGATCGGAGCACAGGCCGTGGCGCGGAGGCGCGCGTCACCCGACTCCCCGCATGCCGCCGCAGCGGCGAAGGAGACAGGCGATGGCGTTCGGTCGGGATCGATTGACGGAGATGGGCGATGTGTCCTCGACGGAGGCGCGGCCTCCCACGAGCGGTGGTCTCACGGCCTTCATCGATCAGGGCTCGGAGTTCGAGGGGAAGCTGTCCTTCAAGGACACGGTACGGATCGACGGCCATTTCAAGGGCGAGATCGGTAGCGAGAACACGCTCATCGTGGGAGAGAGCGGCGAGGTCGAGGCGAACATCAAGTCCAAGACCGTCGTCGTAAGCGGCTGCGTGACCGGCGACGTGATGGCGACGCGCCAGCTCGTGGTCCACAAGACCGGCCGACTCCAGGGGAACGTCCAGACGGCTTCCCTGGTGATCGAGGAGGGCGCCATCCTGAACGGTCAGATTCAGATGAGCCGCCCCGAGCCCGGCGCGCCCAGAGCCGGCCAGGCGATCGCCCGCCCGAACCGCCCGTCGCCCAAGCCCACATCCTAGGGCTGCGGGCTGCGCCCGCAGCCGCAAGGCCACAGAACGAGCGAAGCGGTGCAGGGTGTGGCTGTCGTCAGTGCACGGACGAGGGCTGCTGGCTTTTTCAGCAGCCCCGCTAGGTTACGACGAATACCTCGTCGTGTTCTCGAACACGCTGGGTCACATGGATCCCCACCTGCATGCCCGGGGTCGCCATCTCGATGGGGTGGTGGTCCCGCTCCATGCGGTCCACCCGCTGATAGAAGTCCGTCGTATGGCCCTTGAAGTGGAGCGTGTCCCCCACCCGGATCGATGCCGCATCCACCGCCACGATCCCAGCATCCACATGCGGGAAGTAGTGCGTGACGAGGCCCACCCGGCGGGGCAGCTTGGCGGCGACGCTGGCAGGCGGCGGCGCCGTGGGCTTGGCCTCGGGCCGCGGCAGGGTGAGCGGCGCTGCGATCTGGACCTTCTCGCGCCGCGTTTTGACGCCGGTGGAGCGCGGCGGTGCCGAGCGGCGGGCGGCCGAGGGAGCCGTCCGGGTCCGGACGGGCGCCGCTGCCTTGCGAGGGGTCGGCGGCTTCCG
>JBDLIK010000428.1:0-3856 GCA_039714895.1 Myxococcota bacterium
GCCGAGAGGTTCTTGAGCCAGTGGGAGCGACCCCCCCGGAAGGTACCGATCACCACATGCTGCTGGATCCGGGTCGCGGCGAGCGGTGTGCGGATCCGACGTCCGGACTTTCGGCCCTTCGTCTCGAGGACGATCAATCCGCTCGGTACGATGCGAGGGGATCCGATCCCAGCGCGAACCATGGGTTCCAGGACCCGGTTGACCATCCGGAAGAACTCGACGTCGCGCGATGATGCCTTGCGGCCGCGAGATTTCGCCGGCCGTTGGACCTTCTTGGGCTCCTTCGCTTCTCGGCTCGTCAAGGGGACGATCTCCCGCCCTGCGAGGCTAGATCTCCTTGTGAACGGCGGCTACGGTAGCGCGACGTCGATCTGCCAGACCGTCGACGGTTGAACCACTCGTACCTGCGAAACGGTGAGGTGGGTGGTCAAGTCGGACTCTGGGGCAGCTCATCGGTGATGGTGAACCACACGGCTTTGGATGCGACGTCGTAGTGCCCACCCGGCCGCGAGATCGGATCCGAGGTCAACGTCCCGACCCGGATCCGCAGGATCTCGGGCAGCGCGGGAACCCGAGCGTAGATCGGCGACCCGCAACGGGAGCAGAAGCTTCGTAGCTTCCCAGGGGTGGATTCGAACTCCTTCAGCAGAGCCTCGCCGGACCGCAGCTTGAAGGCCGCACTCGAGCTGGTGGCGTTCGATGCGAAGGCAGACCCGCTCGCACGCCGGCAGTAGGAGCAGTGGCAGAAGCCGATCGGACCGACTTCACCGTCGATCTCGTATTCGATTCCTCCACACAGGCATCGTCCCTCGAGCATCGACCTCGCCCCTTCCCACCCCGGGTCCCTCATCTCTGTCACCGGGGTCTCTCTGTACGCTAGCGAAGAACTCCACGAAGAAGCGGACGGGACCGCTCTTTGCGACGTCATCTGGAGCCTCAGATGCGCACCGTGAGCTCGAAGCCGCCCTCGAACGGGACCGTCATCGTGCGGAGCCGGTTCCTCGGGTCGTTCACGAACTCGAAATACTCGCGGTAGGCATCGGCGTGCGTCGCGGTGTTGTCGCAGACCACGATGGCCCCCGGACGCAGGCTTGGGGACACCCGTTCGAGGGCGGGCAGCGCCACCTCCCAGATGTCGACCAACATGAAGTCCACCGGGCCCCCGACGTCCTCGAGGGTCTGGCGCAGGTCTCCCTCGCGCAGATCGATGAACGTGCTGAGCCCCGCCTCCGAAAAGTTCGCGCGCGCTACTTCCGCCTTCTTCGGCTCGTACTCGGTCGCGATGACGACCCCGCTGCCGGCCTGGTTGTCGCGCACTGCGGCCGCGAGATAGAGCGTCGAGACGCCAAAGGAGGTACCCGCTTCCACGACGCGGCTCGCTCGCAGAGCGCGGCAGAGCTGGTAGCAGAACTCCGCTTTCTCCCGGTCGAGGGCGACCATCTTGTCCGCAAAGAAGCGATGCATGTCGCCGTCGAAGAAGTTCTCCTTGTCGAGGGTGCCCTCCTGCGCCCGTCGCGCGAAGTATGCGTTCGTCTCTTCGACCTGGGCATCGCTCTGTCGATGCAGACGATCGAGCAGAGCTTCGAGCTTCGGATCGTTCAGCGGGGACGCCATCTCTCGCTTCTCCTGGGCTACAGACAGTACCAGCTCCTGGCATGCCTGCGGTCGGTCGCGCTCGGCGCCTTCTCAGCCGGCGCTCTTGGAGAGCCGGCGATGCACCTCGGATTCGGAGAGGCCCTCGATCAAGAGGAGCTTCCGAGCGGAAGTCCTGCCGGCGACGACTCGCGCAGATCGGGGAGGGACGCCGAGTGCACCCGCGACCAGCCTCTCCACCGCGGCGTTCGCCTTGCCCCGCTCTGCGGGTGCGGTCACGCGTATTTTGAGCGCGTCGCCGAGCCAGCCTGCGATCGCGTCGCGGGAAGCCCCAGGGATCGCCTTGATCGGGAGCTTGATGGGCTTCTCCAGCTTCCGGCTGAGGCGCTCAGCTGCGCCAACAGCTCTACCGCACGCGTCCTCTGCGCCTTCGCTCGGCAGCGCGATCCCTCAGCTCAAGCTGCATGGCCCGTCCCAGCAGCGTCGACCCGGGGCGTAGCCAGGAAGGGGGTTCTTTCGAGAGAACCCCCGGACGAAACGCGCCGTTGGCCGGGAGCTGCAGCGTGGTTCAGGCGGCGGAGTCATCGTCTTCGCCCTCGCCCTCGCCCTCGCCCTCGGCCTCGTCCGAACCTCCACGGAGGCGGTGGAAGGCGGACTCGAGCAGCCGCACTCCGATCAGGATGGCGACGGTCAGGACTGACAGTGCGATCGCTTCGGCGAGCCGGCCAAGGCCAATGGTGCTGCCGATGCCTGCGAGCATCCATACCACGGCGGCGGAGGTCACTCCGTGCACGGTTCCACCCCTCGCCAGGATCACTCCGGCGCCGAGGAAGCCCACGCCGGTCACCACCTGGCCCAGGACGCGGGTCGGATCCGTACCCGCACCTCCAAGGGAGATGCTGAGTCGGATGAAGATCTGCGTGCCGAGACAGATGAGGATGCCCGTGCGGATGCCGATGGGCTTGCCGCGGATCTGGCGCTCCAGACCGATGATTCCTCCACACAGGATGGCCGTCGCGACCTGAAGCGCGAAGGAGGGCCCCAATGTCCCGAATAGAGTCGTCAGATCCGGCACGTCTCTCGCGTGGTATCCATCGCCGAAGGCTACCAGACCTCGAGTGAAACGCGCTGGGCATACGGAGTCCTACAGACCCAGCAGCTCGTTGCTGAGGGCCTCCATCCGGGACCGGAGCCGTGACACCCTCCCTCTCCCTCCAGACCACGGGGTAGCATTCGTCCCCGAAGTCCCACTCGAAACCGAGCACGTCGCGATAGTAGGCAGCGGTCGCTCTGACGTCGGGAACATGGAGGACTGGAGCTCCCTGGATGAACTGTCTGGGTTCGGAGGTCGGGCGGTCCGGCATCTTCAGTGTCTCCCGAGTTTCAGGCTGAGATAGAGGTCGCCATCTCGGCGTTCGAACGGGCGGAAGCAGTGTCTCTCGTAGAAGGAGATGACCTCCGTCCACGTCTCAGTCGTCTCAAGAACCACGCGTCGGAACCCGCGAGCACGAGCCGTGTCGAGGAGGTGTGTGAGAATGCTCGAGCCAAGCCCCTGACGTCTGTGCTCGGTGGCTACGGACATCCTGTGGATCTGGACGGTGTGCTCTGATTGAAGATGAGGGAGCATGCCACCCGTACCAGCAAGTGCGCTTCCGGCCCATGCCACAACGAAGTATCCCGGCGAGTACGCGGCACCGATGTCGTCGAGGTCCGGATTCAGGCTGTCGTCAACCTCGCCCCAGTGTTCGCCGAGGCCGCGCAGGATCAAGGCTCGAGCGGCTTGCTGATCTCGCGGCTGAAACGGCTCGAGTTGAATCCGATCGTTCATGTCTCGGCACAATCTGGAGGACCGACGCGTTCCAGGCTACCAACCGCGATCGCATGACGCGGCGCACACGACCCTCATGTTGCCAAGCAGCCCGTCCCGCTTCACGCGAAGTAGAAGTCGGCTCCAAACATAGACAAGCCGAGCCTCGCGGCAACGGCTCGAGACGCGGCATCAGATGGGGCCGGTCACCCACGGTATGGCAGTCGGAGACCACGACCACCTTGAACCCGGATAGGTGTTGAGCGGCGAGAATCAAGGTCCGCGAATACCTCATCGATCAGGCGTCGGGCGTATCGGACCATGGCGGGGTTAGTGTCCAAGTAGTAGGGCAGGGCTATGAGCGCGACGGACAGTGCCCAGCCGCGACCACGCGCCCAGGTGGCGTCATCAACAGAAAGGGCTGCGCGGAAGATGTTCCGGCTCTCGGTTGAGAGG
>JBDLIK010000429.1:0-3850 GCA_039714895.1 Myxococcota bacterium
GGTGGAGCGGGGTACGATCAGCACGGTGATGGAGTCGGCGGTCTGCTGCAGGATCTGCGCCTCGTGGACGTCCCACTGCTCCTTGAAGACGTGATCGAGGCGGCCCACCAGGCGGCCGCTGGGGGTGACCACGTAGTCATCCACCCGGCCGTCGATGTCGAGGAAGACGTTTCCAGGGCGCCCGCAGGGACACGGCGCCTTGGCCCGCGTCCCCACGTCGCCGATGCTGTAGCGGAGGAAGGGAGTCGCGTCGTAGCCGAGCCCCGTGGCCAGCAGCGGGCCCCGCTCCCACTCGTCCGTCTCCTCCTGGGGCTCGATCTCGATGATGCAGAACTCCATGTCCACGTGGAGGCGGTTCTCGTGGCAGGCGGTCATGGAGGCGACGAGCTCCGTGGCCGAGTAATGGTCGCGAACCGGCGCCGAGAAGGCGCTCTCGATCACGCTGCGCTGGAAGGCGAGCAGCGACTCGGAGGAGGTGAAGACGGCCTTGATGCGGCCCGGGGGAAGCGGCCGCCCCGCATCCAGCATGGCACGCCCCACGATGTGCAGCGCCGACGGATAGCCCTGGACGTAGACGGCCTCGGTGCGGTGGATCTGATCCACGTAGCTCGAGAGGTTCTTCGGCGAGAGGTGGTAGACGGAGAAGAGTGTCTGACCGCCGTGACGGTTGACCCGCCAGAAGGGCGGCTTCTTCTGACCGATGGGCACGATCACCTGGCCGCCGAAGGTCATGAAGGGATCGAGGATCTCGACTCCGCAGGCCCGGCGCTGGCGCCAGACCGCCGCGAAGCTCTCCGCCACCCGCTCCGGGGTGTGGTGGATCTCGAGGGCGGTCCCGGTGGTGCCGCTGGTGAAGCTCCGCATCAATCCTCGGGGCGGGACGTCCCGGGCGCGCAGGTCGGCGAGGTGATCGCGGAAGGTCTCCTTCTCGAGCGGCGGAATCGAGGCCAGGGTGCGAGCGATGGCCTCGTGGGGATCCGGGTGGTCCGAGGGAGGGGGCAGGTCCCGATAGAAGGGCACGTGCCGGCGTACACGCTCCACCACCACCGCGAGGCGGTCGCGCTGCAGGATGTGCAGCTCGGAGAGCGGGCCGTGGACCGTCCGCTCCCATTCGTTCAGGGTCTGGTAGAAGCGGGGCGTGAAGCGCAGACGGGCGCGGTAGTAGCCCGCAGCGGTGACCCCCGCGTTCTGCAGGAAGACCGGGAGCGTGCCGTAGAGGGTCCGCGAGAAGTTCACGGCGCGCACCCGGCACTGCGCGCCAGGAAGTCCGCCATGCGGCGTGCCTGGTCGTCCCGCAGGAATCCCGCACGCACCCACTCGAGGCCCCGACGCGCCCGGGCTCGGGCCTCCTCGGGCTCGTCCATGATCCGTCTCACGGCTCGGGCGAGGGCCTCGGGCTGCTCGGGCTCGATCACCAGCCCGACGTCGGCCTCCTCCACCAGCGCACGGATCTCACCCTTGGGCGCAGCAAGCACCACCGGCCGCTCCTGGGCCACGAACTCGAAGAGCTTGGAGGGAATCACGGTACGGAACACGGGCAGATCCCGGAGCGTCACCAGGAGCAGGTCCGAGGACGCGATCCAGCCGGGCACCTCCGCTCGGGGTCGCAGCCCCAGGATCTTCACGTTTTCGAGACGACGCTCCCGGACCTCCTGCTCCAGGCGGTCCCGCTCGGCGCCGTCGCCAATCAATACGAACTGGACCCGAGGGCGGTCCTGCAGGTCCACGGCGGCCTCGAGGATCGTGGAGAGCCCATGGGCCAGCCCCAGCGTGCCCATGTAGGTTACCACGAAGCGGCGCTCCAGGGCGTGCTGGCGGAGGAGCTCGGCGTCGGGCTCACGCGGGTGGAAGAGCGCCGGATCGATGCCGTTGTAGACGAGCTCGATCCGCTCGGGAGGCACGCCGCGGGCCACCAGGTGCTCACGGAACGCGCCGGTGTTCACGACGATTGCGACCGCGCTCCGGTAGAGCAGCGTCTCCAGCGCCTCGAGGGCGCGGATGATCCGGGGGTTGCGGAGCTGGCCCAGCTGGACGATGGAGTCGGGCCACAGGTCTCGCACCTCGAGCACGAAGGGCCGCCGCTTGAGGCGCGAGACGATCATCCCCGCCAGGCCGCAGAAGAACTGAGGACTGGTGGCGACCACCACGTCCGGACGCTCGGCCCGGAACGAGGCGAGCGTGGCGGTCAGCAGGAAGAGCACGTAGTTCGCGATGCGGCGCAGGAACCCCTGGTTGGGGGTCAGGTACATCCAGGTGCGGAGCACCCGGATGCCGTCCACGTTCTCCTCCTGGAGCAGGCGGTTCTCGTAGCCGGGAAAGACCTCCCCCCGAGGATGGTTGGGCACCCCGGTGATGACGGTGACCTCGTGCCCGTCTGCCACCCAGCGGCGCGCGTGCTCGTGGGTGCGGCTGGCGGGGGCGTTCACCTCCGGCGGGAAGTAGTGGCTGAGGAAGAGGATGCGCAGGACCGATCTCCAGTCAGGACCCGTAGTATAGGAGCCTCTCATCCCTGGGGGGGAGGCGCTCAGTCCGGCGACGGCACCCAGGCGCGGTAGAGCACGGCCTCACCGCGCACCGAGTAGGCACCCGCGTCCGCCGGCACGACCGCCGCGGTCCCGGCTCGGAGCTCCGACCCGTCCGCACCGACACGGGCGCGACCTTCGACGCACAGCAGGATCTCGAGGCTGCCGCTGGCCGGGACCCGATGGGCGGACGCGGCACCGGTGCGGATGAGCGAAAGCCGGAACTCGGACACCGGCGGGGCGAAGACGGCCTCGGCGGCCGAGGTCGGCTCCGCATCGAGTGGCTGGGCCGGACGGGGTGCGAAGCGGGTGAGGCGCAGCAGCTCCGGGACGTCCACGGGCTTCGAGGTGAGACCCGCGCGCACGACGTTGTCCGAGCTGGCCATCAGCTCGATCGCGAACCCCTCCAGGTAGCAGTGCAGCTCTCCCGGTGGCAGGTAGAGGCCCTGGCCCGGCTGCAGCTCCACGAAGTCGAGGAAGAGCGGCGCCAGGGCGGCCGGGTCGTCCGGGTACGCCTCCGCCAGGCGCACCAGCCAGGCCAGCGAGGGGTCCTCGGATCCCTGCGCCCACGCCGCAGCCCCCCGCACCAACGCCGACCCGGCCCGCGGCTCGACGGTGAGAAGGCTCTTCAGCAGGGCGCGCCCGGTCTCGGGTGCTGGGCGCTCCGCCAGGGCCTCGAGCCCGGGAAGCCCGCCGTACACCCCGGCGCCGCGGAGCCGCTCCTGGATCTCGGGCCAGGGCCGAAAGCCCTGGAGGGCGTGGAAGGGGCTGAGGGCGCACACCAACTCGGGCTTGTGTCGGGCGTCGCGGTAGCGACGCTCCTTGTCCGGAACTCCGGACCCGCGTCGCTCGCGCGCGAAACCCTCCTGCGCCTTCTCGGAATCCGGATGCACCTGCAGCGAGAGGGGCCGAGCGACGGCCAGCAGCTTGAGGAGGAAGGGCAGCTCCGCGCCGAAGCGGGCCACCACCGCCGCACCCAGGCGGCCCTCGGGGTCGGCCTCGATCCATTCTGCGAGAGGCACGCGGCGGCCGTCGGTGTGCACCTTCGCGGGTCCGTCCGGATGGGCCCCGAACCACAGCTCGGCTTCGCAGTGCGGCGAAGGCACCGGTCGGCCCTGCAGGCTCGCCAAGGAGGTGCTCGATCCCCAGTCGTAGTACTGCATGTGCCCTTCCAGGGGTCGGATGGCCATGGCCGCGAGTCTATCGCCCCTCAAGGGGTGGCCCTTCGGAGGGGAGGCTCGAAGGGGTTGCGGTAGGCGCGGCTCACCCGACGCACCAGCTGGTTCTGGTAGGGGCGGCCCTGCTCGAAGAGGTTCCCGGACACGAAG
>JBDLIK010000430.1:0-3833 GCA_039714895.1 Myxococcota bacterium
GAGGCACCCCCGGCACCGGTTTCCGACGCACCGAGCTCGAGCCGGGCTTTGCCGCGGCCCTCGCAGAGGAAGCTCCGCTTCCCGACTCCTGCGACGGCTAGCTGAGCTGACTTGGGGGCAGGAGCTCCCCCTCGGTGTGCAGGCTGCGGAAGTGACGTTCGCGAATTCTCCAGCCCGCTTCGGTGCGGATGTAGCGCTGCAGCAGGTCCGCGATGTCCAGGCGGTCGCGGAGCGGGTCCGGGCTCACGAGGCCAGGTCGGACGCCAGCGCCGCAGCTCGGCTGGATAGCGCCACCCCTCGGCGCGCCTGGCGAATCGCCTGGCGATCGAAGCCGTTGGTGCAGAACGCGAAGGAGATGCCGCTCACTGGATCGCCCCAGCCGATCTGGCCACCGGCCCCGCCGTGGCCGAACAAGAGCTCCGAGCCCGTGCGACCGAAGCCGCGGTAGACGCGCTCCCCGTCTCCGGCCACCACGATCCCCAGGCCGCGGTGGGCGGGCACCCCGAAGACCGGGTCGCGGAGGTCGCCGCTGCGGACGCGCCGGGCCAAGGCCAGGGTCCCCTGGCTCCAGATCGGGGTTCCGTCCTCGCCCTGGCCGGAGAGCAGCCCCTGGTAGAAGAGCGCCAGGTCTCCGGCGGTCATCACGCCTCCCCCGCCCGGCACGCCCCCTTCCCGCGTATGGGCCTGGTTGAAGTTCTGGACCGCCTCTTCGGTGACCTCGTTCTCCGGGATCTCCTCGGGCCAGCCTGCGGCGCGCTTCTCCGCCAGGGTGGGCTCCGCGCCCCGGTGCTCGATGTCCGCCAGGCGAGGGTGCAGCTCCCGGGGCAGGCCCACGCGCAGGTCGGGTAGGCCCAGGGGCTCGGCGATCCGGGAGCGCACGAACTCCTTGTAGGAAGTTCCACTGCGGCGTTCGATGATCTCGGCGATCACCCACATGCCGGAGGTGGGGTGATACCAGTAGCGGCTGCCCGGCTCGAACTCGAGGCGCCAGCGCGAGAAGCGTTCGAGCCGCTTCTCGCGGCTGTGCCATTCCCGCGCGGGATAGGGTGCGTTGGGGAAGCCCGCGGTGTGGAGGAAGAGCTGCTCGACGGTGACCTCGTCCTTGCCATGGGTGCCGAACTCAGGAACCACGTCGGCCACCTTCTCGTCCAGGCCGAGCTTGCCGTCCTGGATCAGCAGCCAGCCCGCGGACGAGATGATCGCCTTGGTGCACGAGAAGACGACGTAGAGCGTCTCGTCGGTGGCCGCAGCGGATCGTCCCTCGTGGGTGACGCTGCCGAAGCTCGCGAGAACCGCGAGTCGTCCGTTCCGGGCGACGGCCAGCTGGCACGAGGGAAGCCGACCCCGGGCGACCTCCTGCTCGGCTCGGCCCAGCAGGCCCTGGAGCCGTTCGGGGTCGAGGGCCAGATCGTCGGGAGACTCGGCGAAGTGTCGGCTGTGCGGCATTGGCTCGAGCCTATCATAGAGACCGCTCGAGACGAGACCGCCCCTCGCTCAGTGGTCGTGGCCGTGGGGACGGGCGGCGAGCTCCGCCAGGCGTCCTTCGAACTCGCCCTGGGTGAAGAGCCCCTGCTCCGCCAGGGTCTTCTCGAGGGCGGCGAGCCAGCGGGCGTAGTAGCTGTAGGCCTCGTCCGCTCGGTGGCTGGCCTCCCAGCCGGCGATCTCCTCGATGAGGTGGCGGCGGAACTCCTCCCACCCGAAGAAGCCGCGATCGCAGAGCGAGACCGCCAGGCCGAAGGCTCGGCTCTCCCAGGGCGCCTCGAACTCCAGCGTTCCGTTGCGGCGCGGCGGTGCACCGGGCCCGTCTTCGGGGAGGCGCTCGCGCGCGCTCATCCGGGAGCCTCTACCTTCGCCACCCCGATCATCGCATCGCGAGGTACGAGCGCTGCCAGCTCCGCCTCGCCGAGCGCCGCGGTTCCCGGCGGGCGTTCGGGCAGCACCAGATATCGGATCTCGGCGCTGCTGTCCCAGACGCGGATCTCCACCTCGGGACCGAGCTCGAGCCCCATTTCCCGCAGCACCGTGCGCGGCTCGCGCACGATCCGCGAGCGATAGGCGGGCTCCTTGTACCAGGAGGGAGGCAGCCCCAGCACCGCCCACGGGTAGCAGGAGCAGAGCGTGCAGACGACGACGTTGTGCACGCCCGGTTCGTTCTCGACGACCACCAGGTGGCGGCCCTCCACGCCCCCGATGCCGAGGGTGGCGATGGCCGCCGGCGCATCCGCCAGCAGCCGGCCCTTGAAGCCCGGATCGGTCCAGGCGCGCGCCACGACCCGCGTGCCGTGCATGGGCCCCACGTCGTTCTCGTAGAGTTCCAGCAGGCGGTCGATGGCGTCCGGATCGAGCAGGCCCTTCTCCCGCAGCAGCGATTCGAGTGCCTCGGTGCGGAGAGCAGGGTTTGAGCCGCGATCCGAATCGCGACGCGTGTGGGGGTCGCTCATACCGGCTCCAGGTAGCTCTCGAAGAGGTCGAGGTGGACGAACCCGGGCTCGGCCTCCGTGCCCCAGAGCTCGCGGGTCTCGAAGCGAACCGTGTACAGGTGCTGCGGCTGCTCACCGCCGCCGTGGGCGTGGCTGTCCGGGAAGACGAAGCCACCGTGCAGCTTCGACACGCACCCGCTCCGGGAGCGCACGTAGCGGGGCAGGCGCGTGTGGCCGGGAGGGTTCAGGTTGCGCGCCCGCACCCGATCCCCAGCGCCGAAGCGGGGCGCCTCTTCGAGGGGCCGGCGGTAGCCGTCCCCGGCGGCGGCGGCGGGGGGGAGGTCGAGGGGCCGAGCGGGCGCAAGCCGGCTGCCCTCCGAGAGCGCCTGCATCCGCGCCCGGAGCTCCGACCGCCTCACCACCCCGGCCTCGTCGCACAGCGTCTCCATCGAGGCCAGCCATCGCCCGTAGTACCCGGCCGTCAGATAGGTCGCCGGGTCGAGGCGCTCGATTCCGTGGCGGAAGGCATCGACGTTGGTCACCCCCCGGGCCAGCAGCAGGCCCAGCAGGGCGAACACCCGCCCCTCCCACGGCGCATGGAAGAGCGGCTCGTCGGCTTCTCGCTCCACGGAACCGAAGCCGTGCATGCCGCCAAGGTCGTGGATCCCGTTCATGGCGAGCTCCCTGGGCCCTCGAGCCTTCTACCTGTCGGGCGGGTCCGGCGTCAAGCGCGTCCCATCAAGGGTCGGCAACGGGGCTCCGATATCACACCCGGTCTCGAGCGGCCCGGGTGGACCGCCACGGGGGACGTGTGTCGGATTCTTGGATCGGCAAGATCGTCGGCAACTGCCGGATCGACAAGAAGATCGGGGAAGGGGGCTGCGGCAGCGTCTACCGAGGCGTCGACCTGATGCTCGAACGGCCGGTGGCCGTCAAGGTCCTGCACGGGGGGCTCGCCAGCCGGCGAGACGTGGCCGAGCGCTTTCGCACCGAGGCCCACACCCTGGCCCGGCTCTCCCACCCGAACGTCGCGACCCTCTACAGCTTCCACCGGGAAGCGGATACCTACCTGATGGTGATGGAGTTCGTGGAGGGGAAAACCCTCGACGAGCTGATCCTCGAGCACGGTCGCCTCTCTCCCGAGCAGGCGCTGCCGCTCTTCCGCCAGGCCCTCCAGGGCATCCACCACGCCCACCTGGCGGGGGTGATCCACCGGGATCTCAAGGGCTCCAACGTGATGCGAAGCGACTCGGGACTCGTGAAGGTGATGGACTTCGGAATCGCTCGAGCCCTGTGGAGCCCGAGCCTCACCCAGGCCGACCATCCGCTGGGAACGCCGGAGTACATGTCGCCGGAGCAGGTCCACGCCCAGGAGATCGACGCCCGGGCCGACATCTACTCCCTGGGGGCGCT
>JBDLIK010000431.1:0-3833 GCA_039714895.1 Myxococcota bacterium
GGCGTTGCGGGCCCCGAAGCGCGGCGCTTCGTCTCCCAACCACTCGATCCCCGAGCGCAGCAGATCCGAGTGCTTGGCGAAGCTCTCGAAGCGAAACGCCGTGAAGCCCGTGTCCGGGCCGCCCGCCGCCAGCACCATCGCCGCCGCGGCCGGCGCAAAGTCCAGCCCCCGCGAGACTTTCGGGGCCGGGTCGACGTCGCTGGTCACGAGCAGCACCCGCCGCGCCCGACCCGAGGCCAGGAAGCCGTCCGCCACCTGGAGACCGTTCAGCCAGCCGCAGCTGCCGTTGCTGAGATCGAAGGAGAAGGTGCTCGCGTCTTCGGTTCCCGCCGAACGACGGCCGGGGGAGGTCGAGTTTGCGCCAAGGCCCCGCTGGATGAACGGTGCCATGGCGGGCTCGCAGATGTTGCGGTCGCGGTAGACGCCCGTGTTGATCAGGATGTCGATCTCGCTGGCATCGATCCCCGCACGTCCCAGGGCCTCCCGGCCCGCGCGCACGGACAGCGCGACGGATCCCTCCCGCCGCAGTCGACGTCGGGGCAGACTCGTTCCCACCGCTTCAATGATCGCTCCCATACTTCTCCCGCAGCTCGTCCATGGTGAAGATCAGGCTGCCACAGACCACTCCCGAGGCGAAGATCAGCAGCAGGATGCGGTCGCCGGCCTCGAAGCGCCGCTCCTCGAGGTAGCGATAGAGCGCAACGAAGTGAGTGGTCGATGCCGTGTTGGCGAACTTTTCGAGGTTGTAGACGATGGTCAGATCCGGCGGCAGGCCACCCACATGGGGCGAGATGTTTCGGATCCCGGCGCGAATGGCGCGGACGGAAGTCTGGTGGGGGATCAGGAAGTGGACCTCGTGCGGGGAGATCCCGCCCTTCTCGAGGGCTGCGAGGAGCGTCGGATGGGCCGACTCGATGGCCACCGCGTGGAGCTTGCGAGCGTCGGTGAACATGGCGCCCCCCGGGCCCGTCTCGCAGGGTCCACCGATGCACAGGTCGCTGTGGTCGGAGTAGGTGGCCAGCTCGAAGGCCTCGATGCCCGGTGTGTCCTGGGGGGCGCGCTCGAGCAGGACCGCCGAGCCGGAATCGCCCACCGTGAGCGAGGCGAGCTGCTTGCTCAGGATCGTGCGTACCTTGCGTGCCGCGTTGTCGGCGATGCTCGTGACGTACTCGCCGCTCACGACCATGCCGCGACGGATCACTCCGCGCCGGATGAAGTCGTCGAGGATGTAGAGACCGGTCACCATTCCCGCGCAGGCGTTGCGGACGTCGAAGTGCAGGGCGTGGGTGGCCCCGATCGCCTCCTTCACCAGGAAGCTCATGGAGGGCTCCACGCGAAGGGTGTCCCGGCCCTGGTACGTGGTGATGCTGCAGCTGATCAGCATCTCGACGTCCTCGGGGCCGTAGCGGGAGTGGGAGAGGCAGTCCCAGGCGGCGTCCACCGCCAGGGAGTAGGAGTCCTCGTCCTCTGCACACACCCGGTGCTCGCGGATCCCGGTCAGGCGCTCCAGGTCCACGCGGTGCCGGTGCCGGCACGAATCCAGCAGCTCGGCCATGGTGCGGCGACGTTCCGGGAGCCGGAGCCCCAGGCTCTCGAAGCGGGAGTGGTGGGTCAGCGCGGTGGGGGCGTTCATCGCTCGGGCTCCCTGGAGCGAATCGGCGGCAAAGTCTCCCAAACGTATGGACCGGGCGGCTGACCCAGGATGCCACGGGTGGGGTGGGGGCACACTCCGGTGTCTGCTCTATGGTGAAAACCCCTCGTCGTTCCGTCTGCGAGCCGATCCGGCCTATGATCGCGCCGACAGCAGGGAGCCCGAGCGTGTCGCAGCCGCCCGAGGGGTCGACCCCCGTGACCCCGATGTGGCACCGGGTCGTCGGCTCGCGGGGACTCCAGCTCCTGGCGGGGTTCGTCCTGCTGGGCTGGGCGCTGGGTCAATGGCTGGAGGCCGCCGGAGGCGCGGAGGCCTGGGGAGAGCGGCTGGGAGTGCTGGGGCCCGTGTTCCTGGTGCCCGCCCAGTCCCTGGCTGCCTTCACGCCCCTGCTGGGAGAGGTGATCGCCGTCGCAAACGCGGCTCTCTACGGCTTCTGGGGCGGCAGCAGCATCAGCTTCGCCGCCTGGCTGCTCGCCGCCTGGGTCCAGTATGGCATCGCCCGGCGCACGGCCCGGGACTTCGACTTCGACGCCACCCATGCCCGACTGCCCACCTGGATGCAGCGTTTTCCAATCGATCATCCGCTCTTCCTGATCGGCGTGCGTTTGCCCCTGGGCGGACCCATCGTCAACACCGCCGCGGGCGCCTTCGGCGTCTCCCTGTGGCGTCATACCTGGTGTGCCGCCATCGGGATCGCTCCCCGGGCGATGTTCTTCTCGGCTCTCGCCTCCGGACTCCCCGGCTGATGGGGCTGGCGACGCCGGCTTGTCAAGCGCTCGGGAGTATGGCCCAATCCCCGGCATGCCCGGCCTGCTGACGATCCACAGGGAGGCGCATCTCGGCGACGCCGGGTGGACGGAGCCGTGACGTGGCCACGAAGCGCCACGCCATCATCACGGCCTGCGACGCCCGCTACGGCAACTTCCTCGCCCGCCACTGGCTGCGGTCCTTGAAGGAGAACGTCGATCTGGAGGAGATCGACGTCGTCGTCCTGGACTTCGGCCTCGAGGCCGCCCAGCGGGCGCAGCTCGAGGGGGCCGTGCTCGTCCCGGCCCGCCGGGAGGGTCGCATCAATGTGGCCCGCCGGCGCGAGACGGCGCGCTTCCTCGAGAAGACGGCCTACGACCAGGTGCTCTGCGTCGACGGCGGCGACGTCATCTTCCAGCGCGACATCAGCCCACTCTTCTCCCTGGCCAAGGACCGGTTCCGGGGGGTCCAGGAGCGCTATCCGATCCCCCTTGGCTTCTTCCTCCGTGGGGCGCCCCGGCGCCTGCGGCGCTCCGTGCGGACGCAGCTCGAATCGAGATACATGGTCAACGGGGGCTTCATCCTGGGGCCCGCCAAGGCCATGCGGGATCTCGGGGACGCAGTCGTTCCGCATCTCGCCCACTTCAAGCACGACCAGCCCATCGTCACCGCCTACCTGTACGAGCGTGGCTTCGAGGCGCTGGACGAGACCTACAACCTCGTGCTCTGGACGACGCGGGATCGCTTCTTCGTCGACGAAGGGATCTTCTACCGCTCGAGCGGCGAGAAGGTGGCGGTGGTGCACAACACCGGCCGCACGGCGGCCACCCGCATCGTGAGCGACTTCGGCTACGGCAGAGGACACAACACCCGTCAGCGAAGCCCCTACCTCTGGGTCTCGGCCGGCTACCGGAAGCTGGTGAGGGGGTAGCGAGCCGGGAGCGTTTCCCCCCGGAGCTGCACGAGATCTGCTTGCTCGGGGTGACGCAGCTCACACTCTCGGATCGGCATCTCACCGAACCCGATTCGAAGAGCCGTGCCCGCGTCTCCGCCCGAGCGGTCGGAGCGGTGGGTCCCGGTGACCGAGCTGGCCCGCGAGCCAGGGGGTGTGGGCGCAGCCCGGCCCCGAACCCAGGAGGCAAGATCGATGAGAGCAGCGATGGTGACCGTGGTCTTCGTGGCGGGGATCGCACTCGGATGCTTCGACCTTCCCGATCCCGGACCGGGACCCGGTCCGGATCCCGGGCCCGAGCTGGGCTTCGACTGCGACGCGACCCACGAGCTGAGCGGCGTGGTCCAGGTCGAGGACGCCATTCCCGGGGAGTACATCGTGGTCCTCAAGGCTGCGGAGCCGGGCACGGTCTCCGCCACCGCGATGACCGCGCAGGCCTTTGCCGAGGAGCACGGCCTGAGCGAGCTCAAGACCTTCGACGAC
>JBDLIK010000432.1:0-3825 GCA_039714895.1 Myxococcota bacterium
CCATGGAGCGCTCGAGCTCGGCGTGCACGAGCTCCGGGACGGCATCGTCTCGCGGGGGGTGCTCCTCGACGTGCCGCGCTTGCGCGGGCTCGACTGGCTGGAGCCGGGGGACCCCATCCATCCGGAGGAGCTCGAGGCCGCCGAGCGGAACGCCAGCCTGCGAGTGGAAGCCGGCGATCTGCTGCTGGTGCGCACCGGGCGCTGGGCGTACCGACGGGCCCACGGGGCCTGGGATCCCCACGAGCGACTGGCGGGCCTGCACGCCTCCTGTCTGCCCTGGCTCCACGAGCGACGCGTGGCGGCGCTCGGAAGCGATGCTGTGTCCGACGTCGTCCCCTCTGGAGTCGAGGGCCATCGGCTTCCCATCCACGGCATCGCCATCCCCATCCTGGGGCTCCACCTGCTCGACAACCTCGACCTCGAGGGCCTCGGCCGCGCCTGCCCCGAAGAGGGGCGCTGGGAGTTCCTGCTGACCATCGCACCCCTGGTGATCGAGCGTGGGACCGCCTCCCCCGTCAATCCCATCGCCCTGTTCTGAGCCGGAATCGGTCGGTGCGGCTGACATCTGACGGAAAGGTCACCTGCAGGACCAGGCCGGCAGCCCGCGTGCAGCAGATCACACAGCAAGCTGAATTTCCTTGGGTTTTCTCTGTTGACAAATTGTCATGACTGACAAAAACTCAGGGGAATGGAGGCGATCGAGTTCACCGGGCCCACCTCCCCCACCCGGGCGGAGCGCAGGCGATTCGACAGCCGGGCCCGACTGCTGTCGGCGGCCCGTCGCCTGTTCGTGGAGCGGGGTTACCACGGAACCCGCTCCCAGGACGTGGCTCGGGCGGCCGGCGTGGGCCACGGCACCTTCTACCTGCACTTCTCCGACAAGCAGGAGTGCTTCCTGGCCTTCGTCGAAGACGCCCACCACGAGCTCGAGCGGGAGCTGGCCGCTCGCATCCCGCCGGATGCCGACCTGGAGGGGCGTATCCGCGCCCTGCTCTTCGCGGTGCACGCGTTCGACCGACGGAATCCCGGCGTGCTGGCGGCGGCCATGAGCGACCTGGGCGTCATCGCCGCCAGGGAGGCCCCGCGCGAGTCCCTGGTGGACCGCTGGGCGCGGGAGTGGGCGAGCGCCCTGACCTCGGCGATGACCCTCGGCACCGTGCGCGACGACTACGATCCCCTCCTCGTGGGCCACGCCATCGTGGGCCTGCTCCAGGGTGCCACCCGCGGAGGCCACGCCCAGCGCATCGGCCGCACGCAGGTGATCGAGAACCTCACCCGCTTTCTGGTCCGGGCGCTGCTGCCGCCCGGCCACGAGCGCCCCCGGAGGACCCCATGAAGTTCGGAATCTTCTACGAGCACCAGCTGCCCAGACCCTGGAACGAAGGCGACGAGCAGAAGCTCTTCAACGAGGCCCTCGAGCAGGTGGAGCTCGCCGACCGGATCGGCATCGACGTGGCCTGGGAGGTCGAGCACCACTTCCTGGAGGAGTACTCGCATTCGTCGGCCCCGGAGGTCTTCCTGGCGGCCTGCTCTCAGCGCACCGAGCGCATCCGCCTCGGGCACGGCATCGTGCTGATGCCCCCGGGCTACAACCACCCGGCCCGGGTGGCGGAGCGGATCTCGACCCTCGACCTGGTCTCCCAGGGCCGTGTGGAGTTCGGCACCGGCGAGTCCTCGGCGCGCCTGGAGCTCGAGGGCTACGGCGTGAACGTCGAGCGCAAGCGGGAGATGTGGCAGGAGACGGTGGAGCAGGTCGCCAATATGATGGCGATGGACCCCTACCCCGGCTTCGAGGGCAAGTACTTCTCGATGCCCTGCCGCAACGTGGTGCCCAAGCCCGTGCAGAAGCCCCACCCGCCGATCTGGGTGGCCTGCTCCAACCGCGAGACCATCAAGCTCGCCGCACGCCTCGGCATCGGGGCGCTCACCTTCGCCTTCATCGACCCCGAGGAGGCGACGAAGTGGGTCGGGGACTACTACCGGATCCTCAAGGAGGAGTGCGTGCCCATCGGCCACGCCGTGAATCCCAACATCTGCATGGTGTCCGGCTTCTCGGTCCACCCGGATCACGCCGAGGCGGAGCGCCGCGGCCTCGATGGCTTCCGCTTCTTCGGCTACGCCCTCGGCCATCACTACATCTTCGGGACCCACAAGCCCGGACGCACGAACATCTGGAAGAACTTCGAGGCCGTACGCGGCATGCTGCCCGGGCCCTCGGAGAGTGGCGGCATCGGCACCGCCGACGAGCTGCGCGATCACCTGCGCATCTTCTCGGAGGCGGGGGTGGACCAGGTGGCCTTCATCCAGCAGGGGGGACGCAACCTGCACCCGCACATCTGCGAGTCCCTCGAGATCTTCGGCCGCGAGGTGCTGCCGGAGTTCAAGGAGAAGGAGGAGGAGCGCGAGCGCCGCAAGATGGAGGAGCTCGCGCCCTACATCGAGAAAGCCTTCGAACGCAAGAAGTGGATGAAGGCGCTGGCGGACGACGAGATCCCCGACGTCGTGGCCCTGGGGCGCCAGATCGTCGATCAGTCCCAGCAGCTCTCCGCAGAGGACCAGGAGCGGATCCGGCGCTTCTCCGAGGCGGGGCGCATCCCGCTGGAGGACCCCTCGAAGGGTTGATTCAGCCCGGCCGCCCGCTGTGCCGGAGGCGGACTTCGCGCTCGTCCACGGCGAGCTCGTGGCCCTCGAGCCAGCGCACGTAATCGGCCGGCAGGCCGTGATGGGCCGCACCGCGCAGCAGCAGCTCCAGGTAGCGCCGCGAGGGCTTGCGCCCCGCGCGTCCGTGGGGGGAGGCGTAGGTGAATCCCTCGAGGCTTTCGCTGCGGGTGCCCAGCAGCTCCACCGTCACCCGCTTGTAGTAGCCGCGGTGCACACCTTCGGTGCGATCCAGATGGCGTCCGTCCTGGCGGGAGATCCGGTAGGCCACGCCGTGGACCGTAGCCCCGGGCTCCGCACGGAGGTTGGCAACAGCGCGCTCGCCCGGCCCCACGGGCAGGTCGAACACCAGCTGCCAGCCCTCCAGACGCACGCAGCACACTTCCAACGCCCGGATGCGCCGGCGCCCCTCGAATACGGCGGGGTCCAGGTTGCTTCCGTAGGCGAAGTACCAGAGCACCGCATCGAGGGTACGCAATTCCGGGCACTGACTGTATCGGCCGTGTCGAAACCGCAGCCATGTTTTACGGTGAAGACCTCTGATGAAGCGGGATGGCGGCGCTACCCACCCTCCTTCGCGTCCGAGCGCGAGCTTGACTTTCGTCGTTTCTTCGCTACCTTCGAAGCTCCCCGGTTCCGGCAGCAAGGCCATGCGAAGTTCCCATCAGCGGCAGACGCCGGCGAGCAGACCCTTGGTCGCGGGCGACTGGATGTTCGCGGAGCACCCTCCGGGGTTCGACGCCTGCAGCGCCCCGGATACGCTTGTCCTCGAGGCACGCGGCACCATCGCGGCTCGCACGTCGTCGTCGGTCGACGACCCCGAGGCGGAGCTGGCGCGTCACGTGCGCGCCGCTGCACCGACCCGTCGCGTGCTCTGCGCCCTCGCCGCCCGCGCCATCGAGAGCCGAAGCTGGTCGCGCCTCGGGTTCGCGCGGGCGGGCGACCAGACGCGCGAGCGGCAAGGCATCTCCGCGCGCTCCCTCCAGGAGCTGGCGCGGGTGCATCGCGTACTGGCCGAGGCGCGCAGCGTCGACGCCGCCTTCCAGACCGGGCGGATCGGCTGGACGGCGGCTCGGGCGCTGGCGCGGCTGGGGCGGATCGAGGACCAGGCGCTCTGGCTCGGACGGGCGAAGGCGCTCGCGCTGCCCGACCTCGAACGAGCCGTGC
>JBDLIK010000433.1:0-3815 GCA_039714895.1 Myxococcota bacterium
GGACGAGTTCCTGCGCCCGGTGCTCGACGGACTCCGCGAGGGGGGCTGGCTCGAGAACACCACCGTATTCCTGGTCTCCGATCACGGCGAGAATCTCTACGAGAAGGCGGGCACCTACGGGAAGAGCCACGTCTACCACACGTCGTCGGAGGTGCCCTTCGTGCTCCACGTTCCCGGGGAAGACCGGGGTTCGAAGCGCCCCGAGCTGACGAGCCTCGTCGATGTGGCCGCCACCCTCCTCGCCGCCGCCGGCGTCTCGGTGCCGGGTGAGCTCTCGGGACGCGACCTGCTCTCGGGTCCGGCCCGCGGACCCGATGAGTGGATCTTCCTGCAGGGGTGGGACGTGGCGAACAGCGATTCCGCGCGAGCCGTCCTCTTCGGCGACGGACGCAAGTGGATCCGAGATGGGTCGGGACAGGACGAGCTCTACGATCTACCTTCGGATCCTCGTGAGCGGCGTAATCTCCTGCCTTCGAGCGAGGTTCGGGGCCAGGGCTACGGCCCGCGCTTCGAGAGCATCATCGAGACGCTCGAGCAGAACCCGAGCCAGCCGCTCGATCCGACCGAGCTCCCGGAGAGCGTCGCGCGCCGGCTGCGGGCACTGGGCTACGTGAAATAGGCACTGAAGTGGGCGAGGGCCCGCGCGGGAAGGAAGGCTAGATGGACCTCTGGACGAAGCTGGCGCGGGTCCTGCGCGACCCGCGCAGGGGAGTGGAGGTCCTCCGCGATCGGACGACGGGCCGCCGGGGCACTCGCCACGGCCTCGTCGGTCGGCCGCACCTGTGGAAGGCCAAGCGCCAGTTCCAGATCGACTTCCTGCGCGCTCAGGGCCTGGAGCCCCATCACCAGCTGCTGGACCTCGGTTGCGGGACACTGCGAGGCGGGATCGTACTGATCGATTACCTCGACGAGGCCCACTACACGGGCGTCGAGGTCCGCTCGGAAGCTCTGGCGGAAGGCCGGAAGGAGCTGGCAGAAGCCGGGCTGGAGCACAAGCGCCCACGTCTCGTCCAATGCGATGACGTCTCTTCGCTCTTTCTGGATCAGCGCTTCGACTACGTCTGGGCCTTCTCGGTCCTGATCCACATGGAGGACGAGATCCTCGATGCCTGCCTTGGATGCGTCGCACGGCACCTCGACGCCGAAGGTGTCTTCCTCGCCAACGTGAACGTGGGGGAGGAGGGCCGGCCGGGGGCCTGGCAGCAGTTCCCCGTCGTCCAGCACCCCTGGGAGTTCTACCAGACGCTTGCGCGGAAGCATGGATTCTCCATCGAGGATCTCGGCTCCCTGCGCGAGCTGGGGGATCCAGAGCGGACCCGGATCGAGGCAAGCGCGCGGCGCATGCTGCGACTTCGGCCGCAGAGTTGACGTCGGCGGTCTGAGCCGCTCCCCACCGGAAATCAGGGAGCCGGCGACACGCCGGCAGTGGGCGTGTTTCGTACGCGCAACGGAATCGTCCGGCGGCTTCTGCTGTCCGATCTCGCCAGACGGTCGTGATCGGACGCCTGCAGCTGCACGACACAGGACCCCTGCGAACCCTCCGGGAGGCGGACGGTCGCGCCCCTGCACGACTCCGGACGATCGGGCTCGACCACCGCTCCCCGACAGGGAGGGTCGACCTCCGGGGGGTTCCCCGCTCGCCCGAGGGGCCGGATCTCGTACTCGCAGCGCAGCCCTGCGCTCTCGTTGGAGGGAAAGACCAGCGGCCTGCCGTCGTCGACGACGCTGACCTCGAAGTGCGTCGCCTGCCCCGGCACGACGACGATCTCGTCCGGGGCCCGCGTCACCCGAGGGGGGGAGCCGTTGAAGGGAGTGCCCACCAGCTGGCAGCTCCCCTTCGCCTCTTCACAGGGCTTCGCATCCATCGCACAGCTTTCGCCCGCCCGACTGCCCCCCGAGCAGACGGCCTGCGAGGTGGGGTGCTGGAGCCAGTAGTACCCGGCGGTCGCCCGGCGACCGGCGTCGGGGATGTCCCAGCTGGTCGCGCCCGGGCCCCGGGGCAGGATTCCCGCCATGCTCTTGGCGAAGTTCGGAACCAGGGTCACGCAGAGACCCGCGGCGTCGAGCCGGTCTCGCAGCTCCTTGAGCAGCAGGCCGCGCACGAAGAACTCGCTCTCCCCGGGCCCGTAGGGGTTCGGATAGATCGCGCCCCCATCGAATCCGGGACGCCCCAGCACCAATCCGGTCCGGCTGTTCGCGGGGTCTGCCAGATCAGAGCACCCGACCCGCCCGATTCCGCACTCCCGTCCCCGATCCCAGAACACCCAGGAGTAGCCCTGCCAGCTCCAGGCAAGACAGCGATCGGGGTGCTCGGCGAGCCCGGCCCCCTCCTCGAGCAGGTAGACCATGGAATCGATGTACTGGCGCCGGGCCTCCGGGTGACGCCAGTCCAGCATCCCCGGCGCCGTGACGGCGATGCGTCCATGTTTCGTCTTCGCGTAGGCGGCGGGAACCGCCTCGAGACAGGAACCGGCCGGGCAGTCCTCTTCGTCGGCGAGGTTGCACGTCTGCCCGTGCGCCGCTCCACCGAAGCAGCGTCCGAAAGGGGCCTGGCGTCGGGCAGCGCAGTGCCAGGCCTTGTCGATGCCGAAACCGAAGTGGTGGGGGCCCTCATCCGAACAGATCGTCCGGCCTTCGTCTCCCCAGAAGCGGTAGACCGCATCCGACCAGCGCTTCGGCACGAACAGACCCCGACGGCTCAGCTGACCGCCCTCGGTGGTGGGGTCCCTGCCCCCCTGGGTCGTGAGTCCGCCGAAGTAGCCCCAGGTGTCGATGCAGGAGTTCGCCTCGCCGGGACACGAGCTGGCCGGATCCTGGGAGGGGACGTCCGAGCCGAGGGGGGCTCCGCAGACCTTCCAGGGTCTGGGCGGGTCGAGCTGGCGGGTGGCTTCGACGGAGCAGCCGTCCGCCTGGTCGTAGCGGAAGAGGAGATCGAAGCGCCAGTCGAGGAGGATGCCGTCCTCCCGCACCCGGCAGTCCTCCTCGGCGCACCGGGCGTTGTGACGCTCGATCGCCTCCCAGTAGTGCTCGAGCACCGGCCGCAGCTCGCGCCAGAAGTCTTCGCTCTGGCCCGCGACGTTCTTGGGGGTGTTGTGGCCCACCAGGTAGTGGCAGTCGTCGATGCCCCGGCACTCGCTCAGGTAGTCGACGACCGTGCGAGGGGCGGGCCACTTCGGCTCCACCGGATCCTCCAGCCGATCGTAGTCTTGCGCCAGGTTCGACCAGACGCGGGCGCCCCGAAGCGGCGGGACCCGGGGGAGCCGGAGGCTCACGCGATCGCAGAGGGCGGCGTTCGCGGCGGTGCAGTCCGCGCCGTTGATGGCCAGCGTGACGGTGCCCAGCGGGTGGCGACCTCGGGTCGGTACGTCGCGCAGATGCGCGCGGCACTGGTCTTGGACGTCGAGGCAGGCATCTCCGTCGCCCCAGTCGCAGTCCGCGTCCACTTTGCAGAGGAGCCCGACCTTCGTACGACAGTGGCCGTAGAAGCGGCCCACGCTGCTGGTCCACCGGTAGCTCTCAGCACCCTTCGAGCTGCACCCGTCCAGGACCACGTAGCCGGTCTCGGCGATCTCGAGAACCGGCCCGTCGTCGAAGGTGGAGATCCTGGCACTCGGCGCCGGAGCGCCACTCGCCAGCGCCGTGGAAGCGAGCATCGCCGCCGGCAGCGCGCCGGCCCAGCGCAGCAGACGCCGGGCATCGATCCGCTGAACCGCCGGTGTGCCCTCCCCCGCGCTCCTCACGACCCGCCCGCGTCGGCGGGACGAGGAAGCAGCGGGACGCCCGTGTAGGAAGCAGCCGGGGCGGGATCCGTCGGC
>JBDLIK010000434.1:0-3811 GCA_039714895.1 Myxococcota bacterium
TGGAGCGCGCTGGCCATCCTCAGCATGTCGACGGGCTACTTCCAGGATCGGCTGCTGCCCGGGGTGACCTTCGTCTACGACTTCCGCTCCAACTCGGCCGCGGTGCTGCCCTCGGTGGGATATCGCTTCACCGAGAACTTCTCGGCCACCTTCGGGTTCGCAATCTTCAGCGGCCGCACGGAGGAGCGGACCACCGCGCTCACGCCCATCTCGCTCGGCAATCGGGTGGGGGAGGGTGCCTACAAATCACACGTGGACCGGGGGCTCTCCCTGATCCGCGAGCGGGACGAGATCTTCCTACGGGTGCGGTACACCTTCTAGCGCCGGGGCCGGGCAGGCTGAAGTGGAGCGGAGCCCGTGAGGGCAAAGAGGCGGATGCGGTTCGGACGGTCCCTGCAGGCCTTCCTGCTCGCGGCGGTCTTCACGGCTCTCGTCCCGCGAGCCGCCCTCGCCCTCGACTACTTCGACGGTCGCCTGCAGATCCACGGCTTCTACGAGGCCCAGATCCGGGCCATCTCCCGCGACTTCAGCGACGACCTGGATCTCACCCAGTGGTACAACATCCTGAACGTCGAGATCGAGGGGGACATCGTCCCCGACGGCTGGGGCCCCTTCGACCTGGTACAGGCCTTCGGGCGGGTCGAGGTCCGCTACGACTGCGTGTGGACCCACGCCTGCTCGCTCTTCGACTCCGCCAACACCTACGGGCATCGCTCGATCTCCGGACGCCTGCCCGAGCGCATGGCCGACGGCAAGCGGGACGGCTTCACGGCGAACATGTTGACGGGCGACACCCGCCGCTATTCGAACGTGCAGTTCTTCTCCGTGTCCTGCCCAGAGCCCAGCAGCCCACCGAGCCAGAGCGACCGAGATTGCCAGAGGCTCCGGCAGGCGACGGTGCTGGACGGCCCGGCGGGGGGCTTCCAGCCCATCCGGATCTGGCAGCAGCGAGCCTTCACGCGACAGTTCGGAACGTCGCCCGGGGTGGACGGGAGGTTCGACGGCCCCGACTTCCCGCTCTGCCCGCTTCCAGCCCTGGTGGCTTGCGGCAGCTTCTTCGGGCAGCCGCCCACGTTCACCGACGATCCGGGCTTCAACGTGATGCGCAGCGTCAAGGACTGCTTCTACGGCTCCCAGAAGACCGGGGGCCCCACCAACGGCCAGGGCATTCGCGACCTGCTGCTCTCCATCGACGACTGCCGCAACCGAAACGCGTCGGTCGGGCTGCTGCGCGACATTCCGAACCCGTTCCGCGGCGCCGTAGATCCCTCGGGAACCGTGAGACCCGATGGCGGCGACATCAACCCGTGGCTCGGAATCGACTTCAACGCCTCGCCGCCCTCCTTCCTGAGCGGGGCGGGGGAGCTGCCCTTCCGGCCCGCTCCCGGCCTCGGCTACCAGCAGCCGGGCCAGGCCGGACAGGCCGTGGTCGCCCAGGGCATCTACTACCCACCCCGCGCGCTCTCCCAGGTAATGCGGAAGGGGGAGTTCAGCAGGGTCCCGTTTTTCTCGGAGTCGGATCTCGCCTGGAACCGGGGCCAGAGCCAGGACCAGACCAAGGAGCTCAAGGAGTTCTACCTGGACATGGAGTTCTTCGACAGCCGGCTCTGGGTCCGCGCCGGCAAGCAGAACATCGTCTGGGGCAAGACCGAGCTCTTCCGCACCACGGACCAGTTCAACCCCCAGGACCTGGCGCTGTCGTCGCTTCCCAGCCTCGAGGAGTCGCGCATCGCCCTCTGGGCGCTCCGGGGGGTGTGGTCCTTCTACGACGTGGGTCCCCTCCAGGACGTGCGGCTCGAGCTGGCCATGAACTACGACGAGTTCCAGCCCTCGGACCTGGGGGTCTGCGGGGAGCCCTACGTCATCGACCTGGTCTGCTCCGGCGCCTTCGGCCTGCAGGCCCACGGGATCCTGGGCCTGGGGGTTGCGGGCGTCGTCGTGCCCGAGGACCCCTGGGAGGACACCAGCGGGATCGAGGTGGGGGGAAGGCTCGAGTGGCGCTGGAACCGCTTCAGCTTCGCGCTCACGGACTTCTATGGCTACGGCGACTTTCCCACCGTCGAGCAGATCAGCCGCTACTCGCGCAACGTCGACCCCATCTCGGGCCGTCCCCGGCGAAACTCGGCCAGCGCCCCCTGCCGGACGGGCACCGAGGCCTCCTGTCTCCCGGTCGCGGACACGACCGGGGACGGCTACCCCAACGAGGCCGTCGACACCGACGGCGACGGCGTTCCCGACACGCTCACCGACCACCATGCCAACCAGCAGATCTTCGCCTGGATCTGCGGGATGACCATTGGCGTCACATCGCTGGATCCCACCGCCTGCGGAAACACCATCTTCAACAGCTTCGCGCCCCTCGGTCCACTTCCGGGCACCGTGGCTGAGTTCTCTTCGGCACTCCTGGCGGCCAACAGTGCGGCGGTGGGCTTCGCCGAGTCTCCGGACGCCTTCGGGGTGAGGCTCCCTTCGGTCGTCCCCAACCGCGACCCCGGGGACACGAGGCCTGGAACCGGCTTCTTCTCTACGAACCCGGCCCTCCCGACGATGAACCGGGTGCTGACCACCGAGCAGCAGGCCCTCTTCGGCTGCGGCGCCTTCTATGCCACCGACTGCGACGTGGATGGCTTCGACCTGCTCAACGCGGAAGCCAGCGCGCTGTTCCAGGCCTTCGCGGGCTTCGAGGGCACGGAGAGCGGGAGCAGCACCACGGGCGCCTTCGACTGGGACGCCACGGACCCGTTCGTTGCTCAGCCGGGCACCGAGTTCTTTCAGGGGGGGCCGGTGGCCACGCGGCCCGGAGGCAGCGGGACGGTCATCCTTCCTGGCGCCAAGGGTCCGGGAGACCCGAACTACGATCCCGGAGTCGATGGATGCGTCGCTCCGGCCGGCACCTTCGCCGGCGACGGGGGCTGTGGGGCCTCCAATGGCGGGCTCGGAGCGAACAACCTCATCCATCCCTTCTTCGATCCAGCCTTCGCGACCATCATCATCAACCCGGAGGCGCTACCGGCGAACCAGGTCCCCATCTACCGTGGCGTCGACGGGGAAGCTCCCTGCAGCACGCCATCATCAACGGGCGTCTTCTGTCAGCGCTTCGCCAACGAGATGGCGGCGATCTCCTGGAACCTCCAGGCGCTGCTCGTGGGCTTCTCCTCGAGCACCGTGGTGAGCGCCGTAGGTGACTCGGTCTTCGATCCGGAGCAACCCTTCGCCGAGGATCGCTGCTCCTACGCTAGCCCCCACTTCTGCCTCGGGGTCGCGGGCTTTCTCGACTTCACCGGCGTCCAGCGCGCGACCGTACGCGCCGGGGGGAGCGACAAGTACGGCCGGCGTGACTTCGTCTGGCAGATCGGCACGCCGCTCAAGGTGGAGTTCCAGAAGCGCAACGTGCTGGGGTTTTCCGTGGACTGGGCGGAGGACCTCACCAAGAGCAACTGGAGCTTCGAGGCCACCTGGATCGAAGGTGTCCCCATGTTCGACAACGACAACACCGAGCTCATCACGGACGTCGACACCTACAACCTGACGATGAGCGTCGACCGCCCCACCTTCATCAACTTCCTGAACCAGAACCGCACCTTCTTCGTCAACAGCCAGTGGTTCCTGCAGTACGTGGACGGCTATCGGAAGGGCTTTTCCGGCGAGGGGCCCTGGAGCCTGCTCGGCACCTTCACCGTCACCACGGGCTACTTCCAGGACCGCATGCTGCCAGGGGTGACCTTCGTCTACGACCTGCGCTCGAACTCCGGGGCGGTGCTGCCCCAGGTGTCCTACCGCTTCACCGAGAACTTCTCCACCACCTTCGGCA
>JBDLIK010000435.1:0-3811 GCA_039714895.1 Myxococcota bacterium
CAGCCCGGCCCCCTCTACGTCGAAGAAGAGCCGCACGTCACCGACCTGGATCCGCATTGCTCCGAGCTTAGCCCGTCCCCGGGGACCGGCCCGACTCGTAGCGCCTTCGCCTCGGAGTTACTGAGAGATCCAGTCGTCCGCCCGCGCCCACAGCATCCTGGGCCGCCTGCTCTACGACGAGGGTGAGCTCGAAGCGGCAGAGGGGCACTACCGCCTGGCACTGCGCAAGGAGCCGGGGGACGTCGAGGCCCAGCGCGGCCTGCGCCTGATCGAGAACCGACGGTAGCTGCCAGTTGTGGGTCCGCCTGCGGGCGCAGCCCGCAGGCACCACAGGCTTCGCTCGGCTACGCCTCGCTGCGCGCGCCTGTCGGCGCTTGCAAGGCCGTCTCGCTCTCGAGGACCTCTACTCCGAGGCCTCCGCGTAGCCCAGCTCCTGCAGGGCGGTACGCAGACGCAAGGCGGCGGCGTCCATGGCGGCGGGGTCGGGCTTGCGGTCGGCGCGAGCGAAGTCGAGGTCGCGCATGCCGTCGATGGGCGAGAGGTGCACATGGACGTGGGGCACCTCGAGTCCCAGAATCACCAGCCCGACCTTCGTGGGCTCGAATGCACGCTGGATGCCCCGCCCCACGCTCTGCGCCACCCGCATCAGGTGGGCGGCCAGGTCCGGCGAGAGATCGAGCCAGTGGTCCACCTCCTGGCGGGGCACCACCAGGGTGTGGCCCGGCTTGAGGGGCTCGACGGTGAGGAAGGCGACGACCTGCTCGTCGCGCCAGACGAAGCGCCCCGGCAGCTCGCCGTCGATGATACGGGTGAAGATCGAGGCCAATGCGTCGTCCTCCCGGCTTGGCAACGGCGACGGAGGGTATCCCGTCACGCCTCTTCGCGAAAACGCCTCCGCTTCTGGGCAGACGCCCGCGACCCCCGGTAGACTGCCGCGGTGCAGCGCGGCTTCCGGACCGACTTCTGCCTCGCCTGCACCGTGCTGGTCGTCTGGCTCGCGGTCGCCACCTCCGCCGGCGCGCGGGTCTTCCTGATCGGCCTCGACGGGGCATCCTGGAACGTGATCGACCCGATGCTCGAGCGCGGCGAGCTGCCCACTCTCGCCGCGTGGGTGACTCGAGGACGCACCGCCGAGCTCGAGACCGTCGAGCCCGTGAGCTCGCCGGTGGTGTGGACCAGCATCGCCACCGGGCGACGGCCCGAGGCCCACGGGATCACCGACTTCTACGGCACCCGACTGCGGATGCAGGTTCCGAGCGCCTTCGAGCGCCTTGCCCGGCGCGGGATTCGCGTCGGCCTCTACGACTATCTCGTCACCTGGCCTCCCGTCGAGCTGCCGGGAGGGTTCGTGATCCCGGGCTGGCTGCGACGGGATCCTTCCGTGAGCCCAGCCGACGTCTGGGCGCGCGCAGGCGTCGATCCCTTCGTGGTGGACTACGACGTGCTCAAGACCGACGCCCAGTACCTCGACATGTCCCGCCAGGAGCTCGCCCACAAGGCTTCCCGCTGGAAGGCGCTGGTCCGCAGCTTCGACCCGCAGGTCGGTGTCGTCACCTTCTACACGCCGGACATGCGATCGCACCGCTTCTGGCGGGCGGCCTTCCCGGAGGAGTTCGATGCTGGCGGCCCACCCCCACCGGAGGAGCTGCGCACTGCAATCTCCGACGGCTACCGGGGGGTCGACCGCGCGCTGGGGCAGATCCACGAGACTCTCCGCGAGGACGACGTGCTGCTGGTGGCCTCCGACCACGGCTTCCATGCCGGGGAGGAGGTGCGGCCGGTCTGGGTGACCTCCCTCGCCCCCGCCCTGGCCGGGGCCGGGCTCGATCCCGGGCGCGACCGCTTCTCCTTGATCTCCGAGTTCTTCGCGCCGAGCTTGCGGGTTCACCCCGGGCCCGACTTCGCGGAACGCGATGCCGTGGCCGAGCGCCTGGTGGCGCTGCTGAAGTCCTGCCGGACCGAGGTCGGCCAGCCACTCTTCGCCGTCTACCGGGTGGACGTCGCGGAGCGTCCGCCCGGGATGGAGCGGTCCTTGCTGGAGCGCATCTACCAGTGGGGGATCCGCCAGGCGCTCTGGTACGTCTTCTCGACCCGACTCGATCCCGACGCGCATGCGGTGGTCTTCGGCATGCCGGAGGGCGACACCCTGGAAGCACTGTGGCCCGATGGGAAGGTCCGGGTCGGCGAGCGCACGGTCCCCCTGAGCGATCTCGTGGCGCGACAGGAGTTCAGCGGCACCCACGATCCGATCGGCGTCTTCCTGGCCTCCGGCGGACCCATCGCAGCCTCCGCCGAGCGCGGGCGCATCTCGGTCCTCGATGTGGCCCCGCTTCTCTTCTATCTGGCGGGGCAGCCGATTCCCGACGACCTCGAGGGCGAGCTCCCTCGCGACTGGATCCACCCCGAGGTGTTGGCCGCGCGACCTCCCGAGACGATCGCGGCTAGCGAGATCCCGGGCTTTGTGGTCGATGGCGCCCCGGCGGCCGGCGTCGACCCCGACCTCACCGAGAAGCTGCGCGCCCTCGGCTACGTGGAGTAGTCCGACCCCTGTGTCCGGTCCGACGGCAGCCGGTATACTGGTTGACTCTTGAATCAATCCCCCGGGGAGCAGCCGGGGGCCCGTCGCAGGGCGGCCCGTGGGGGGTCGCCGGGGGGCCCCCGAGCCACCAGTGAGGAGCAAGGACGGATGGGCAGGAAGGTCTTCGTGATCGGGGTCGGGATGACCAAGTTCGAGAAGCCCGGCGGGCGCGAATGGGACTACCAGGACATGGCGCGCGAGGCGGGCACAAAGGCCCTCGAGGACGCCGCCATCTCCTTCGAGTCCGTCGAGCAGGCCGCCGTCGGCTACTGCTACGGCGAGTCCACCTCCGGTGAGCGGGCCCTGTACGAGATCGGACTCTCGGGGATTCCCATCTACAACGTGAACAACAACTGCTCCACCGGGAGCACGGCGCTCTTCATGGCCAAGCAGTTCGTGGAGGGCGGCCTCGCCGAGTGCACCATGGCCCTCGGCTTCGAGAAGATGGAGAAGGGCTCGCTCGGGGTGAAGTACACCGACCGCACCAACCCCATGGACAAGCACTTCAAGCTGATGGTGGAGCTGCGCGGCTTCCAGAAGGCGCCCCCGGCGCCGCAGATGTTCGGCAACGCCGGGCGCGAGCACATGGAGCGCTACGGGACCACCGCCGAGCAGTTCGCAAAGATCGGCTGGAAGAACCACAAGCACTCGGTCAACAACCCCTACTCCCAGTTCCAGGACGAGTACAGCCTCCAACAGATCCTGGACGCACCCATGGTCTACGAGCCGCTCACCAGGCTGCAGTGCTGCCCCACCTCGGACGGCTCCGGTGCAGCGATCCTGGCAAGCCGGGCGTTCGTCGAGAAGCACGGCCTCGAGGACCAGGCCATCGAGATCGCGGGCCAGGCCATGGCGACCGACCTGCCGAGCACCTTCGACGAGAAGAGCTGCATCAAGATGGTTGGCTTCGACATGACCCGGAAGGCGGCCCAGAAGGTCTACCAGCAGTCTGGCCTCGGACCGGAGAACGTGGACGTGGTGGAGCTCCACGATTGCTTCAGCTGCAACGAGATGATCACTTATGAAGGTCTCGGGCTGTGCCCGGAGGGCAAGGGCGGCGAGTTCGTCGACTCGGGCGCCAACACCTACGGCGGGAAGGTCGTGGTGAATCCCTCGGGCGGCCTGATCTCCAAGGGCCATCCTCTCGGAGCCACCGGGCTCGCCCAATGCGCAGAGCTCACCTGGCAGCTGCGCGGCAAGGCGGACGCCCGCCAGGTGGAGGGCGCGAAGGTT
>JBDLIK010000436.1:0-3807 GCA_039714895.1 Myxococcota bacterium
CGGCACAGCCGGCGGCGAGCACGAAGCTCGTCAGCAAGAGGAGCGCCAGCAGCGAACCCGCACCGCGTCGGAGCACGTCGATCCCCCCTTTCTTGGGACGGGCGCAGAATAGCATGAGGATGGTGGACCCGGTCAGCCCTCACGACGAGCCGGACGGGTCTCCTGATGGATCCTCCGAGCACCCGACCGGCTGCCCCCATCAGCTCGTTGCCCGTGCAGATCCTTCTGATCCCAGACAACCGCGTGCCCAGCTGCCGCCACTCGACGCGCGGCGACAACCTATCGGGAGGACCAGACCTCGACTGCCAGGAGAGTGGAAATGACCCAGAGTGCCCCACGCATGCAACTCCCTGGACTCTCCGGGGGAGGCGAAGCTGGGGACCGATGGCCGGTGCGAAGGACGCCGAGGTGGAAGGTACTTGCCATGGGTCGGGTCTGACTTTTTCTGGATTTTCTGGTGCATGTCGTCGGAGGCGGCTGGACCCGACCACGCTGGGGCCCCTGGCCTGGCGTCCATCTCCCCTGGAGCGACAGCACTACGTCCCACCCGCGTCGTCTGCTGCGGCCGACCCTTCGGGCGGATATGCAAGGGTACCGCGAAGCCCCGCGACTGCCGCCTTCGGGAAGGACGGGATGTACAGTTCGTGCTTCTCGCGCCACTCGCGTACGCGTTCCTCTGCAATGGCAGCGTGCTCCTCGTCGAGTCCACGTCCCGGCTCTACATAGGCGGTCTGTGACGGGAAGGCGAAGCTGGAGCCCACCTGAACGACGGCGTCCATGATGCGCAAGCCCAGATCCTCCGCGATCTCCAGATACTCGCCGTAGTCGGTGGTGTCGATGTAGGCGAAGACGTCGAGGTCCAGCGACCATTCTCCGAACCCCACGAACCGAACCCGGGCGGGGTCCAGAAGCACCCTCGGGTGGGCGTAGAGGATGCGGTGGATCTCCACCAGGATACAGCGGAGCTGGTCGGGGGTCGTCTCGTAGCGCAGCCGGATCCTGGGGTGGTACCAGATCTTGCTGCGCCTCCCGAGGTCCTCCACGTGGAGCTTGGAGAACTCGCTGTTCGGCACGCTGACGATCGAGTCGTCGAGCGTGCGCACCCGGGTGGCGCGCAGGCCGATCTCCTCGACGGTGCCCATGTTCGGCCCGAAGCGGCAGAAGTCTCCCACCCGAACGGGCTGCGTGGAGTAGATCGTCAGCGCACCGATGAGGTCCTCGATGGGCCGCTGGGCCGACAGCGCCACGGCGAGACCCCCGATCCCGAGGCCGGCGATCAGCGTCGTCACCCGCACCCCCAGCTGGTCGAGCCAGATGACCAGCGCGACGAGCACGATGACGACCCGCACGAAGTTGCGGGCCGGCCGCCCCAGCATCTGGGCTGCCGTCTCGCCTCGCACCCGGAGTCGCTCGGCCCCGCGCTCGAGCATCACCTCTCCGACCCGCATCGCGAGCCAGGCCAGCGCCACCATGAGCAGGGTCTGTGCTTCGAGGATGGCGCGAAGTCCGACCGTGGGCCCGAGGAGGCCGATGGTGGCGCGACCCACGCCGCAGAACAGGAGCAGGCGGAGGGGACCCCGCAGCCTCCTCTCCAGAGACACGATGCGGGCCTGACCGGTCAGCCCTACCAGCGCACCCAGGAGCGCCACGGCGATCCAGGCGACCAACACGGTCCCCGCCATCACCACCAGGACCCCGGCCCACTCCCAGAGGGGGAGGCTCAGGAATCGTCCCTGCGGGACGTACTCGGCCAGGCGATGGCCGAGGCGTCGAGCGCCGTACTGCTCGAACAGCGCGGGGACCTCCACGACCGTGGCGGTCGCGAACTTCCAGATCGAGACGCCGTCGCCCCGTGGAACGCGCTGGAGCAGGATGTCGACCTGCTTCTCCGGGGCCTCGATCCGTCCGACGTAGTCCTGGTAGGCCGGGAGCCCGTCATCGGCGTGTCCCTTGGGCTCGGCGCTCAGCGTTTCCGGGTGGATCCACAGGAAGCGATCGAGCAGGAAGGCGAGCTGACGGGCGAGCTCGGGCCCCTCGCGACTCGTGAAGCCCCTGGGCAAGCGCCGGACATCCAGGTACTCGGCGGCTCGCTCCCAGTCGGCTTTCTCCGCGGCACTCCGGAAGCCCACGACGGTCGTGCGCGGGACGCCGCGGTCGAAGTCGTCCGGCGGGCCCGGCGCCGGGGCGGGCGCGGCGGGCTGCTCAGCAGCCTCCTCTGTGGCACCGGCGGTCTCAGGCGCTGTCACCAGATCCTTGACCTTGACCTTGCGCTCTTCCGCTGTCGCTCCAGTCACTGCGACCCCGACAAGGATCGCGACCATCAGCACGCTCCACGAGATTGCCTTCATGTCTCCTCCCCTCGCAGCCACACCCCAGGCGCTCGACCGATCGCCGGCCTTTGGAACGAGGTGTCGCGATGGGCCCCAACTACCACACCTCCAGGGGCAGAGCCATTCGGGGGGCGCCCGAGCATCCGTTCGGCGTGGAGGTGTACGCCCGTGACTCACGCCCCGCTGCGCTAGGGGCCACACTCGGTCTCTCCTCCACCGCGTGGACGCCCCGGCTAGTCGGTCGGCTTCGGGAGACGCTGGCGAGATGCCTTGGCCGGCAGGTGGAGCGGTGGCTAGCGTGACGTAGCATGAGCACACACCCCTTGGGGCATCTCGCCACAAAGCGCCACCACACAGTGATGACGGGGACCGATCCAGTCACGGGTGTCAAACACGGTACGGGAAAGGTGGTCCTCGTCGACGTGCGAACGCCCCCCGAGTACCAGTTCCAAGGCACGGCGGGGAAGGTAGACAATATCTTGCTGAAGGGCGTGGCTTCCCCAGTCGTCCCAGACCGCGGGAAGGCAAAGTTCACCCAGGATGGTCGCTTCCTCGAGTACACGCTGGGAGGCGAGAAGAGAAGAACCCCGGTCGACGAGATTGCGGAGCTGGTGACGTCATCGATCGCAGTCCACATCCCCTGTGCAACGTGGGACGAAGTCACCAAGGAGATGGACCCGGCGCCGGAAGGCTTCGCAAAGGGCATCGAGAAGCTCGCAGAAGACGGCGTGCAGGTGGTGATCACGATGTGCAACTCGGGCGGTCGCAGCACCGCGTGCGTCGCAAAGTTCCTCTCCGAGGCTCTCGCCTCTCGATTCAAGGCCTTCTATGAGATCGATCGGCCGGGCGACGCGTACGTCAACCCCCAGCACGGGATTCATCTGGCCGGGCTCGGAGGCTACCAGGGCTCCGCCTACGGCGGTGTCTACAACGGCTCCGCAGGCTTTCCCGGTCGGCCGACGGCCAAGCAGCCCGTCCAAGGGTGGAAGCAAGGAGCACCGCGGGGGCCGTCTGTGTCCTGGAGAGATAGCGGACTCCCCATCTTCATCCCGGAGACGTCGTGCAATCTGCCCGACATCTCTCCAACTCCGTGAGGCCCGCCGGCGGGGTGAAGTATCCCGACCGTGGTTCAGCGCCACATCCATGCGTCTCGTGTTAGCGGTCCCGGAGACGAGTGTGGCGTGCCCGAACAGGACCTCCATCTCCACTCAGACAGGGAAGCCGTCGAGGTCTTAGGGCAGCGATGCGTCTGCTGGCGGTTCTAGGCGCGACACCCCTGGGTGCGCGCACGCCGCAGCCACAGCAGCGGCAGCAGCAGGAAGGCTACCTCGAAGCCGAGACCGCAGGCATCCGGTCCCTCGTGCTCGCGCCAGGGCCGCGTGCAGCTCGGATCCGGGTCGCGAAGCTCGGCTGAAGTCGCCCCGAGAGCGGAGAGCCCGCCGTCGTAGTCGACGGTGCCGTCCCCCTGATTGTCGAT